>JAHEFU010000087.1 GCA_024645305.1 Planctomycetales bacterium | reverse complement strand
AGGGCCTCGAATTCAGCTTCGGCACCCGCTTTCACGCGGAAGGTGCAGACTGCGATCACATGCGCTTCGGCCATAGTGTGTTCCATTAGCTGATTTGCTAAATGATGATGATTAGTATATCAACTAAACGGGAGTCGTCAAGCCTGACGGGAGCGGAACCGGTATCAATGAAAACACGGGCTACCGGTACCCGCCCCAGGGGTCAGGCTGCGTAATATATATGTATGTTCCACCCGGTGCGGGGTTCCCGCCAGATCCAATTGCCATCGCTTGGAATATTGCTAAGCCTTGCAGCGCTGCTGCTGTGTGGCTGCGGCTCCAGTGGACCGAGAAGTCTGTACATTGGAGACGTGGTGCTCAGCGGCAGCGCCATCATTCCCGATCCCGAACTGGCCCAGACCCATCCCGAGCTTGTGGAGCTCGTTAACCGGGTTTCCGCCCAGCGCAATTTCCACATCGGCAGCGTCAACTTCACGGAGGGCCAGTTCGAGCCTGACTACGGGGCGATGCAGCTGCGTGATGGCTGGAGCATGAGCCAGCTGCGCAAGGGTGGCCAGGCCTGGCGGCCGGGCACCAACGGGCCCGCGCCGGAGAAGCTCAGCGGCGAAGGCAGCATCTACACCACGGGCCCGGACATGAAACTCACGCATGTGATTGAAAGTGATGACCCGGCGCTGTTCAACCTGATCCTGCGCGGGGAATTCAACCGCGCGGAAGCCCAGCAGCACCTCGATGAAATCAACCCGCGCAAGGTCAAGAATGCCCCGCTGCAGAGCGATACCTTCCTCGCCAGCTTCATCCTCACGGGTGCCATTGACGGCAAGCCCTTCACGATCCAGTTCGTGCAGACCATGCGCGCGGAGTTCGGCAAGTTCTGAGCGCTGGGTCTATGACAACCCTTTCTCCTTCATGTTATTCTGGAAGTATTGATTGGCTAATGCCGTACTACGGCAGCTGCTGATTTTCCCTCGACCAGGAAGGAGACACGCATGGATAGATACTTAGGAATAGCCATCGCATGCCTGATCATTGTTGCCACGGCTGCTTGCGGTGCCTCCGGTGAATCAACAGATGGAGCGTGGAACGAGCTCAACCCCGTTTCCATACCTGAACATCCCGTGCAACCGGCCGACTGGCCACTGCAGCTTCCAGCGGACATGCCTCAGCCCTGGGAAAGCCTGGACAGTGCGGGCCACGTGATTCCCGCAGACAGAGCAGCCAGCGGCATCAACCAGTACAGTGACTTCACACCCGGCGTGGAACGTTTCAGTGAAAGCGGGGATGTGACTGACAATGGTGAGGCCAGTCGTGTGCTGAGCAGTCCCGGTGGAAGCGCCCATGCCATGTACCGCATTCCGCTGGGCAACGGGCAGCCCGGTGTTGTCAGCGTGGATGCCAACCTGCTCAGCGGCACCGGCTACTACATCGGCCTGGCCGACTACGAGGGCGGTCGCTGGCAATGGCATGGGCCCTTCACTGACAACCATGTGCGTCTCAGCACGGCCCGGCCTGGCCCCTGGACAAGTTCACTTGGCAACATGTTTGTCACGGTGCTGGTGCACGGCGGGGCATCCATCGACTGCGTGGGGACCGGAGTCAATTTAGTTGACCCACTGGATACCACTTCGCCGGCGCAGCCCACGGGCCTGACAGCTATTGCGGTTGACAACGGCATCCAGCTGGACTGGGATCCGGTGATCGCCGGTGACCTCGCTGGCTATCGGATCCACCACAGTACGGATTTCTTCAGTAATGCGAAATCCGTGCGCGTCAAAACCATGGATGGCCTGCAGGGCCTCAGCAGCCAGCTGCTACCCTCCCTCCCTGCCGAATTGCTGTTCGTCCGGGTCAGCGCTGTTGACATATCCGGTAATGCCTCGGTCCCGAGTGAGTTGGTCTCCGCAGCCGCCCTGCCTGGGGAGCCCCTCGGACTGGATCTGCTGCTGGAGCAACCCAGTGGAACAATCAATGAGAGCATCATGCTTACGGCCAACGGCGCCCAGAGCTACGACTTTGACACAGATGGCGATGGAATTTACGACATCACAGGTGATACGAGCGGCAGCGCTCTGGTTGACACCACAGCCCTGGGCATCATCCGCCCGGCGGTCCGCGGTACGGGATCAACGGAGAATGCAGTGGCACTGGGCAGCGTCAGCCTGATTATCTCCGGCAACAGCCGTCCAGTTGCTGTGGCATCCGCAGATCCGGCTTTCGGCAGTGCACCGCTGGATGTGTCCTTTGCCGGCAATGAAAGCACGGACTTCGACGGCAGCATCGTCGGCGGCGGCTGGGACTTCGATGGCGACGGCACCTATGACGTCTGGGATGACACGGACATCGTACATGTCACAGCGGCCAGTTTCAATTACACGAATCCCGGGGTCTACAATGCCAAGCTGCGTGTTGTCGATGACGGTGGGGCCTGGGACGTGGATACGCTGAGTATCGTGGTGGAGGCCGGGCAGCCAGCCAACCAGGACCCGACAGCTGTCCTGGGCACTGACCTGAACAGCGGGGATGCCCCACTCCTGGTGCAGTTTGACGCATCTGCCTCGGAGGATCCGGATGGCAGCATCGTGCAGTATGCATGGGACTGGGAAGGCGATGGCATCTTTGACGGAATCAGCTACGACCCGCTGGCATCGCATGTCTATGGCCTGCCCGGTGTGTTCATGCCTGCCGTCCGCGTGCTGGACAACGGCGGCCTGGCGGACACGGCCACCCTGCAGATCAACGTCAGCCTGGCTGGCAATGCTGACCCGCAGGCAGTGCTGTCCGCGGACCCCTTGTTCGGTGACCCGGGCCTTGCGGTGGAGCTTGATGGTTCTGCTAGCACGGATGACGATGGCAGCATTGTCAGCTACGAATGGGACTTCAACGGGGACGGCCAGTATGACAGCTACGGCAGCACCGCCTCCGCCGAGTATGTATATACTCTGCCAGGAGTGTATGAAGCCACCCTGCGCGTGACGGATGACAAGGGTGCGCAGGACACGGACAGCCTGCATATACACATAAATGAACAGCTGGATCCGCTCTCCGCCTGGCCCAGATTCGGCCGTGACCTGCGGGGAACGGCACGGAGTGAATTCGAGGGTCCTGATGACAATGGGATGCTGTGGAGCGTGGACCTGGGGGCCGCCATCCGTTCCTCGCCCTGCATAGGACCTGATGGAGCGGTGTACGTGGGCTGCAATGATGACCGGCTGTATGCCTTCAATCCGGACGGGACCGTTCGCTGGAGCTACCTGACGGGTGGTGACGTGACTTCATCCCCCGCCATCGCCGCTGATGGAACTGTATATGTCGGCAGTCGTGACAACAAGCTGCATGCCATCAATCCTGACGGGACAAAGGCCTGGGACTACACAACCGGAGACTGGGTATTATCATCGCCCCTCGTCGGTCCGGACGGTGCCGTGTATTTCAGCAGTTACGATGACAACCTTTATGTCCTTGAGAGTGACGGCAGCCTGCGCTGGAACTTCGCCACTTCGGGCATCAGCCAGGGCATTGTCAGCCTGGATGCCGGCGGCAACATCTATTTCGGCAGTGCTGACAAATCACTCTACGCAGTTGATCCGGACGGTTCACTGCTGTGGAGTTTCCCCACGGGCGGGAACATCACGGTCGCTCCCCTGATTGGTCCGGATGGCAACATCTACTTCGGCAGCTTTGACGACAGCTTCTACGCCATAGACAGCAGCGGCAACCTGCTGTGGAGCTATGCCACAGGTAACAACATCGGTTCCAGTGCGGCAATGGCCGCTGACGGAACGATTTACTTCGGCAGCGTTGATGACAACCTGTATGCCCTGCACCCTGACGGCAGCCTGGCATGGACATATGATGCAGGATCACCAATTGCCAGTTCCCCGGCGATTGATGCAGAGGGCAGGATCTATGTTGGCAGCCACAGTGATGAGGTAATCTGCCTGGATGCGCAGGGCGGCTTGATCTGGTCATATACCACTGGCAACCTGGTGGAATCCTCACCGGCGATCAGCCAGCAGGGTACCCTGTTCGTGGGCAGCCATGACGGCAACCTGTTCGCCTTCGGCGACAGCCTGCCCAACATCCCTCCCACTGCTGACCTGGCTGCTGACAAAACCAGCAGCGTAGCGCCTTTCATCATCAACTTTGACGCATCGGGCAGTACGGACAGCGATGGCAGCATCGTCAAATATGAATGGGACTTCAATGGTGACGGTGCCTGGGATGCCACGGGTGTGACAGCAAGCGCCACGCACACCTATCCGCTGCGCGGCTGGTACAGCGCCCGCGTGCGGGTCACTGACGACCAGGGGGCGACGGACACCTCCGAGCTCCCGATCACACTGCCCTCGGCCTGGTCGATGTGCAACATGGGGCGCGAGTTCATGCGCTACAGTCCAGTAGTTGGCACGCAGACGAACAATGTAAGCTGGACTTACACAATCGGAGGTTTGATCAATTCTCCCGCAGTCTGCGGTCCGGATGGCAGGATCTACTTCGGGGGATATGACGACAAGATCTATGCGCTTCATCCCGACGGCAGTTTCGCCTGGTCACTGGCTGTGGGTGACAGCATCCGCTCCTCACCGGCCATCGCGGATGATGGCAGCATCTTCGTGACCTGCGCCGACGGCAAACTGTACGCGGTCGATCCACAGGGAAACCTGAAGTGGGACTATGACACGGGCAGCCCGATCTACGGGTCACCTGCAGTCAGTGACCAGGGCAGCGTGCTGTTCGGCTGCTGGGATTTCAATGTCTATTCGCTGGACGCGGACGGCAACCTGAACTGGAACTACACCACCGGGAACATCGTCAGTGCAAACCCGGCGCTGGCAAGTGACGGAAGCTGCTACATCGCCAGCGAGGACGGCAAGATGTACGCCATCAGCCCCAGCGGCAACAAGCTCTGGGACTACGACACTGCTGAATCGCTGAACTACTGCTCAGCGGCATTTGACATCGCAGGCAACATCATCTTCAGCAGCAATGATGGCACATTGTACTCGCTTGGTACCGACGGCAGTTTCAACTGGTCCTACAACATGGGATCCGGATCCTTCTCTGGCCCGGCTGTCAGCCTGGACGGGACGATCTATGCGAACACCGGCAGCGGGGAGCTGCTGGCGCTGAATCCGAACGGATCCTTCAAGTGGTCATTCGCGCTGGCACTCTTCACCAACGCATCCCCGACAGTCGGTGGCGACGGCAGCATCTACCTCGGCTGCAACAGTGGAGACATGTATGCGGTCAATCCGAACGGAACACAGAAGTGGACCTACGATACAGGAAACTCGATTGTCGGCTCGGCGATGATCGGTGCTGACGGGTCGGTGTACGTCGGCAACTTTGACGGCAAGATGTTCGCGTTCGGACCTTGATCCGCCGGCCTAGACCTTCTCGCGCTTCCTCTCAGCCACATGCAGCAGGGCGGCCTCCAGGTCGCGGATGATGTCCGCCGTGTCCTCCAGCCCGCAGCTCAGGCGGATGCCGCCGGGATCAATCCCGCCCGCGGCCTGCATCTCCGGGTCCAGCGCACTGTGCGTCATCGAACCGGGGCTCTCGATCAGGGTCTTGACCTGCCCGAGTGAAACAGCAAGCGTGATCACGTAGCTGTTGTCAGCCACGTAGTCAACGAAGGTACTGGCGTTTTCACTGCTGCCCGGCTGGTCCTTGAGGGTGAAGTACAGCAGGCTGCCGGGCATGAAGTGCCCGCCGAAGTCGGTCATCTGGCGCATCGCCACATCGCGGTCCGGGCAGTCCGGCAGGCCGGGGTAGCGCACATTGGCAACCAGCGGATGGTCACTGAGGTACTCCGCCACCTTCCAGGCATTGTGCTGCATCTGGCGCATGCGCACCGGCAGGGTGGGCAGGCCGTAGACCAGCGGCGGCCAGGCGGCCTTGGGGCTGAGGCTGCCGCCGAAGTCCTTGCGGTACAGCTTGTACAGCGGTTCCAGCTCGCGCGGGCAGAGCACCATCCCGCCCATGTCCGTGCCGAAGCCGCCGATGCCCTTGGTCAGCGAGTGCAGCACCACGTCAATGCCATGCTCGCGGGGCCGCTGGCACAGCGGGGTGGCGAAGGTGTTGTCAACGATGGAGTAGATGCGCTCCTCGGGCGGGCGTGTGGCGTTCACACTGTCCAGCACATCACTGAGGCGGCGCAGGTCGATGATCTCGAGGGTCGGGTTGACGGGGGTCTCCAGGTAGACCACGCGGGTCTCCGGGCGGATCGCCGCCGCCAGTTCCTCGGGGTTGTCAGCATCTATGAAAGTAACCTCGATGCCGAGCCGCGGATACCAGTTCTTCAGGAGTGAGGCCGTGCAGCCATAGAGGCACTTGTGGGCGATCACATGCTGGCCGCTGTGCACGAGTGCGGTGATCGCGGCGGAGATGGCGGCCATGCCGGTGGCGAAGCTGATGCCCACCGCGGCCCGCTCGGCCTCGGCCAGGCGGTCCTCCAGCATGGAGCTCGTGGGCTCCTGCAGGCGGTCGTAGATCAGGATCTCCTGCTCGATGGCCTCCGTCGTGCCGAACTGCACGAAGCCCTGGGCCCCGCGCTGGCCACTGCTCAGGCGGTAGGTGGCGGAGGCGCTGATCGGTGGCACGACATGGTGCGTGTAGTCCCAGTGCGGGCTGACCATTTCACCGTGGATGAAACGCGAGCGCTGGGAATATCCCAGCTCGTAACCCATCTCGTGGGTCGCCCCGGGCCGGTTGCCGTTGCCGCCCTCAGCGGCGGGTGGCATGTGACTATCATCGGAACCGGGCATGCCGGTATCGTCTTTTTCACTCATCGAAGAACCCCGTGGGTTGGTTTGCGCGTCATTAGCAGTGTAGCAGAATCAGGGACCGGGGACCCGGGACCCGGTGATCTGGGCTCAGCGCAGGGTGATTTCGACAGGCGTTCGCGGAACGGCGGTATCCGCCTGGATCCACTCAATTGCATACTCCTCACCCAGCCAGTCCCGCAGTTCAGCTCCGAGGCTGTTCTCAATCCGCTCCAGCAGGGCCGGGCCATGTTTCGTGTAGTGCAGCCTGTCCGCCGTACTGATGGAACCAGGCCGGTAGTCCGCATTGAGCAGGCGTCGGCCGCTGGACAGCAGGATGTCCGCACCCATCCCCGGTCCCTCGGGGGTCAGCAGGTAGGCCTGGAATTCATTGACCATCAGTTCCTCGAAGGCGGGGTCGTAGTTCAGGCTGGCCAGCAGCGTTGAGAAGGCCCGCCGTTCGTCCGCCGTGAGCATCTGTTGCCAGAACTGCGTGCAGCGTGCGGCATAGTCCACGTCCGTAAAGAAGATCCCGTGGCGCATTTCGTGGTAGAGCGCACCGGCTTCATATCTCCGCCCCGGCCTGCCCTGGATGGCCCGGCTGGACTCGGCGAGGGCCAGGCGGGTGGCAAAGGAGATCACGGCATGCTGGCCCGTGGCTGCATAGGGACTGGCCGTGCGCGGCAGGGGCTTGCTGCCATCCCCCAGCTCCATGCTCAGCAGGCCCTCCTGCACCAGGGCATCGGCAACCGCCAGCTCCTCGGCCCAGGGCTCCTCACCGCTTTGCCACAGCTTGTTGTAGAAGCCGGCCAGGTCCTCGGTGTCGTAGTCATGTGCGCCGAACAGGCCCTCCAGCGTGGCTCCCTGGCCACTGAACCAGGCCACAAGTTCTTCCTGCGACATGATGCGCCCGCGGGAGGCCGCCATCTCCTGGTACATGGCCATCCGCGAGAAGGCCCGGCTCTGGTAGAGGTAGGTGTCGAAGTGGATGATGTAGACATCCGGGAAGTCCACCCAGCGGTACATCCTGAAGGAGTCGGCGGGAGCCTCGGCGGCGATGATGTCCTCAAAGCCGGCTGCCGGAATGGCCTGCGCGGGGCCGGCGACGAGCAGCAGGAATTCCAGGACGAGGATGCTCAGGAGCATGGGGCGCATGGGAATAGGATACCAAGGTTGGAGTTTGGAGTTTGGAGTGTGGGGCAGAAAGGTTGGTGTATAGAATGGCAGTTTGAGGACACAATGCTGACGCAAAAGCATAACGGGTCAGGCGGAGCTTGACACCAGCCCTTCCCACTCCGCACTCCTCACTCCAACCTCCAACCTCCTCACTCAAACACCCTGAGGATCTCCCCCATCGAGTAGATGCTGCCGCAGATCACCAGCGGGGCGTCCTCTGTTGCCAGTGTGAGCGCATGTTCCACGGATTCGATCCAGTGCGTGCGGTTGTCAGGCGGGTCCAGTTCAGTTACGTGGCCCACCTCATACTCCTGCGGGATGTCTGACAGCGCCAGTCCCTCCGGCAGGGACAGAGAAATCCCCAGTTCCCTGGCCGCCGCCGCAATGCTCCCGACGTCACAGGGCCGCAGCACCGGGATTTCGATGGGAGTCAGTGTTGCCATGACCGGGCGCAGGATCTCCAGCATCTCGCGGGGTTCGCGCGACGCCTGACAGGAGAAGATGAAGGGCAGCGCTGCGGGGTAGTCCATGGCGATACGAGTTGCCAGCATGCGCAGGGCATCCTCGTTGTGAGCGCTGTCCAGCAGCACCGCCCGCCCCTGCAGTGTTGCCAGTTCCAGCCGGCCGCGGTGGCGCATCCTGTGGATGGCCTCGAAGCACTCCTCCTCGTCCAGCCCGAAGCCCAGCGTATCCAGTTCGCGGCTGACCGCCAGCAGCAGGGCCGGCAGCAGGTCCCGGGATTCCTGTTCGGCCGGCAGGGGAATATAGCGTGCCCCGATCTCCCGGGTCCGCTCCCTGACAACCGGCTCGTAGCGCAGCCAGGCTTGCTCATTGCCACTGAGGCAGGGACCGAGGATGCAGGGCCGGCCACTGCGCGCAATGCCGGCCTTGTCAGCCGCGATCTCCTCCACGGTGTCCCCGAGGATCGCCTGGTGGTCCAGTCCCACATGCGTCAGCACGGAAATGGCGGGGTCCAGCAGGTTGCAGGCATCATGTGTGCCGCCCAGCCCGACCTCCCAGATGGCGATTTCGCAGTCCTCGCGCTCGAACAGCAGAGCCCCCAGCAATACATTGGCCTCAAAGAAGCTGATTTCCAGCCCCCTCTGCTCGATCAGGTCACAGGCCCGGTTGGCAGCCCAGCTGAACTGTTCCTCCGAAATGTCGTTGTCATTGATGCGCCAGCGCTCACGGATGCTGACGAGGTGCGGCTTGACGAAGGCAGCGGTCTTCCAGCGGCTGGACAATGCACGGCTCAGGGCGCAGACGAGGCTGCCCTTGCCATTGGTACCGCCCACGAGAATGACGGGGCAGCTGCGCTCGGGATGGCCGGCGAGTTCCAGCACGCGCTCCAGCCTGTCGCGGCCGAAAACCATCCGGCCGGGACCCAGCGAATACAGTCTGCGCAATGCCTGCTCGAACACGGCGAAACTCTAGCATCCGCCGCCTTATTCGATGGGAATGTTGCCGCGGATGGCGTAGACCTTCTGTGTGATCTTGTCAGCGACCACGAACACCGGCTGGTCATTGAGGATCTTCAGGTCCGCCCGTTCGTAGGCGTCAATCTCCCCGATCTTCATCAGCTGGGTCTCCCACTCACCGTCGCCCCGCATCACGGAGCAGTACCAGTCGCGGATCCCGCCGCCCATGTAGACGCAGACGACACCTTCGCGGAAGGCTTCCATGCGCAGGCCCTTGCCGGTCTTGTAGTCATCCGAGTCGGTGATGGCCTGCTTGTCCCAGGCGCTTTCGCCGCCGTCCAGCAGGAGCGCCGCATCACTGGTGAAGCTGTCGTAGCAGGCCAGGGCCCAGCTGCCGTTGACGAACTCCAGATCGGTGTAGGACAGGCCGTAGGGCCAGCCCGGGGGGTTCTCGTAGACAGTCAGGAATTCATCAACATCCTCCGACCAGAACACCTGTGAGAGGTTGCCATAGTCGTAGCAGCTGCCGAACAGCCGGCCGCCCACGGTCTCCAGGTCGACCTGGCCCTGCCAGGACTGGGGAACGTTGTAGAAGTGGAACTTCGACCAGGGCTTGCCCTCCCCGAAGGGCCGCGAATAGCGCTTCAGACCGCCGCCGTAGAAGTCCACCGCCACGGCGTTGTAGCCGTTGTCGGAAATGGCAACCTGGCAGTACAGCCCGGCCGCCTTCTTCTGGAGGCCACCGCCGGTGCCCTCGTCAATCAGCTCCGCGGTCCAGCCGACCTCCGGCGCTCCGATGGCGGCGAAGAGGTCCAGGCTCTGGTAGGTCTGCGAACAGATCAGGTATGTGCCGTCTCGGTAGTCAATGTCCAGGAACTGCGAGAATCCCCCGGCGGAGATCTCCTTGCCGACGTATTCGTTGTAGTAGGTCACGTCGCGGTCCAGTGGCGTGCTTTCCACGGTCCAGGGCATCCCCTGTCCGCCGTTGCGGGCCACGTGCACCACGCGGTCCAGCATATAGGTGGCGCAGATCTGCCCATCGGCGATCACCGCCGCCACGGGCTCCTTGCCGTCGCCGATCTCCTCCAGATCGAACCACTCCCACTGGTCGCCGGTCAGGCAGGGCAGGGCATCCGTCATGGCCCCCAGCGCACCGTTGCTATCCTTCGCCGCCATGCGCACGAAGTACAGCCGGCCGGGGTCGAGGTTGTCAAATTTGTACTTGCGGGTCCCGCCGAAGGGAATGTTCTTCCTGATCGTGGGGGGTTCGAGGTTGAAGTCCGGGGCATTGGCCATGTAGACCACCCAGCCTCCGGCGGGGCTCGTCCCCTCCCAGTCCCACTCGATCACGAAGTGGAAGTCCCCCACCTCCGTAGCCCGCAGGTTCTGCGGGGCCGGCAGATCCGAGGCCGGGACGTAGACATTCACGCTGCTGCTGTAGGCGGATTCAATGGCGGCCACCGCCGTCACGCGGTAGAAGTACATCTCCCCGCTGACGAGCCAGCTGTCCGCATACTCGTCCGTTGCCAGCGGCTCCTCGTTGAGCTTGATCTGGTCAGTATACTTGCGGTCATAGGCCCGGTAGACGTTGTAGCCCGTCGCTCCGCTGACCGGCAGCCAGTCCAGGTTGACGAGGCCGGGGGAGGCCGCAGCCGTCAGTCCGGCGGGGGCTTCCAGGTCAGTGTCGCCCAGCCGGCCAAAAGTCAGCGAATAGAGCTTGGCTTCTCCCTCAAGTGTGCGCAGCACGGCCACGTAGCAGTTGCCTGCATCGGAGTAGTACTTGCCGCCCGGGGGGAACTGGTAACTGAAGTCATCC
>JAHEFU010000086.1:1303-11267 GCA_024645305.1 Planctomycetales bacterium | reverse complement strand
TCCCCCGGATCAGGATAGATCCCGGACCATTCCTCGTCCGTTCCGACGGAGATGAAGTTGCCATCGCCCAGTGGATCGAATTCGATCAGCACAACCACGCTGTCAGGATCCTCCACAGAGGCAGTCAGGGTAGTGGACAGGGGTGCCATTCCGCCCGCAGGCCCCGCTGACAATTCGACGAGGGGCGGAATATTGTCGCCGAAGCGAATCCAGTTGAGGATGCTTTCCTCGATCCCGGTTGCCAGCACCACCAGGTAGTAATGCTCATCCTCCGTCAGATGGTCGTCATCCACGGGCAGTGAAGCTGCTTCCACATCAGCAGGCCGTGACCATTCCCAGCGGCCACTGGCCTGATTCGCCACCGCCAGGTAGAGCTCCCCGTCCGGAGGCTGCACACTCCAGTCCAGGTGTATCTCGGATTGATCTGCAAAGCCGTTCATGTCAATCCGGTAGACTGCCCAGGCCGGACCTATGCCGTCTTCGCCTTTCAGATAGAATGGCTGGAACTTCAACTGGCCTGCCCCTGCTCCCGGAGCAACCTGCTGAGCTGAGCCAGCCAGATAATTGCTGGCATGACTGAAACGTGGCAGCAACTCGAATGCTGAGAGCTTCTTCAGCGCCGCTGGACCGGGCAGCTGCGCAGGCAATTCCGCGGGTGGGCTGAACTGCGGTGAATTCCCGGGGTGATTTGATTTACCGCCACAGCTTGCCAGCTGCAGAAGCCCAGCTACGAGTATGGCAACAACGAGATTCGTGCGCGGAATTGACATATATACTCCAAGCCCGTGGGAACTCCTCAGGTTTACCATGATTGAAAATCAGATCGTCATCCGTATCATCTTCACAGCATCCCTGGATTCAAGGGCCAATTCATTTCGCTCCCGTTATGACGGGCATCATCGAACAAAGTAAATGTTCACAGGACGGCACCAGGATACCCAGCGCCTCAACAGGGTTACAATCAGGCGCATCTCATGATTTTACCGTGCAATGGCGTTATTAGGCAATCTGCAATCCCTGACCCTCCAAAGCGCACTCTTTTGAGCATTGCAGTATATGATGCCATACGGTGGTCCCGGCGAACCGGCCCTGCACACAGCAATATATCCTCCCTAGGGTTCGAACCACCGCATCACGAAAATGTCGCTGCTTCCGCCACCTGTGTCAATCGTGGGCGCAGGAACCGTGTTGTCATTGAGGACACCGGTGAAGCCCGTCACCGCCAGTGAATCAGCTGCCACGACCGGCGTGACCGGGTTCCACGCAAAGTTGTCAGTTTGCTCAGTATAGGTCGGGCTGTACCAGCTTCCCACAGCATCCTTGCAGCGTCCCACGACATAGAAGCCACCGTTACTCAGGGAAGTGATTCCGCTGAAGTCGTTATTCGTCACTGACTGGTTGTAGGCTCCCACGAACTGCAATTCGCCTGCCGGGCTGTAACGTCCGATCACACCGCACAGGGTCGGATCCGCGATGTCCTGGTTTTCGATTCCCCCCACGAGCAGGATGTCATCCGTCAGCGGATTGGTTGTGGCGGAGTACCAGGAATTGATCCCACCCATGTCGAGTCGGCGCTGGAACAGCAGCGAACCATCGTGGCCGACGGCCAGCAGCATGCAGCCGAGTTCCGGTCCCACTTCCACGTTCAGGCCACCGCAGATGTAGACGGTTTCATCCCCGACATGGATGTTGCCGAGGGAGAATGCCTCATCCGCAGCGAGGCGCCGGGCCCACAGCAGGTTCTGCGAGGCATCCAGCCGGCACAGCAGGACGTCGTGGCCCGGGTTGGGGTCCTTGCCAACTTCTGCAGCGATATACAGGCTGCCCGCCGGGCCAAGCCTGATGCGCGGGCTGCTCATGTTGTCAGGCAGGCTCAGCGATTTCTGCCACTGCACCGTGCCCGTTGAGTCAATCTTCTGCAGGAAGAATCCTGCCGTCACACCATTGAAGTACTCGGTGGCCAGGTAGGCATTGCCAGCGTCATCCAGGCAGCCGACGCTGACTTCCTCATCCCCGCTGGTCCCCCAGGTCTTCTGCCAGCCTATCAGCCCGCCCGGCGTCAGATAGGCGCTGAATCCATTGAAATCGCTGGCTCCGGCGTAGACGGAACCAGATATCAGGATGGCGCCGAAGGCATTGCTGGCGATGTCCATGCCTTGATCACCGTCAACAGTACCAAGCGTCTTCTCCACGAGGGTGTTGCCTGCTCCGTCAAAGGCGATCAGGGCCGGTTCATTGGCACCCTCGCCCCAGGAGTTGGCGATACCGGTCAGGAACAGCGCATTGCCGGGCGCGGTGGCAGAACTTGCGGCGGCATCGTAGCCCGGTCCGCCGTAGCTGTGCAGCCAGCCCACCCCGATCCGCACATTGGCGACTGACTGCGCACCTTGCTCGTCCGTCACGCGCACCGCGGGCAGCACTACGCCGATCGCCGTGTACATGTGGGTCGTCTCATTGATGATTCCATTGTCAACGAAACTCCCCGTACCCTCCACGTCGAACTCGTATTTCGTGATTTCTCCCTCGGCATCCTCCGCCGTGGCGGTCAAAGTGCTGAGGAAGGGTCCGGTATCCCCGGCGGGATCGGCGTCCAGCGTGACGATCGGCGGGATGTTGCCGCCGATGCGCAGCCACTGCAGCGTGGCATCACTCGTCCCCGTGAGCAGCACTATCACGTGGTAGATGTTGGAGGGACTCCGGTGATCCGCATCCAGGTCCACGCTCAGCGGCGATCCCAGTCCGGGCTGGGACCATTCCCAGCGGTTGCTGCCGTAGTTGGCAACCCCCATGTAGAAATCCGCGGCGGGCGGCGGAGTCGTCCATGTCACATACAGCTGGTCGAGCCCCAGATAGCCGGTCAGGTCGAGGCCGTACATCGCCCATGCGGGACCCGTACCGGTTCCGCTGGCCGGGAAGTCCGGGCTGAAATTCAGTTCCCCGCTGTCGCCCACCGGGATGGACACCTGCTGCGCCTTGCCTGGAGTGTATTCATCGGCGCGACAGAAGCGCGGGAATGCGCCAGATGTACTGCGTGTTGCCAGCTCAGCCGGTGCCGGCAGGGTCGGGAGGGCTGCCGGGGCTAGCCCGGGAGCAGGCGGGTCCGCACTGCGACCTGCCTGGCCGCCGCAGCCAGCCAGCAGCAGCAGGGCCACCAGCGGCAGTATCCTGAATTGCTTCAATTTCAGCACTTTCATGTCTCGCTCCATTTGGATGGGCTTTCTGGTTTTGGGTTTCCAATACATATCCGGGCGGGATTCCCGACTGCTCAGTTGAGCAGGCTGATCCGCATTTTCGCATCCTCGGATTCATGCGCCAGTTCCATCTCCCGCTCATTGTGGCGGCGGCGTGAATCATCAAACATCAGGTATACAGCGTAGGGCGGCACGAGGATGCTGAACACTATCTGGGCCACCGGGCGGGTCAGGCGGTAACCCTCGCTCACCCAATAGATACGCCAGCCCAGGGCAGTGAGGGCACTGCCGATGAAGGCGCTGACCGGGAACCAGGAGTGGATGTACCAGACACCGAGGACCTGCCAGCGTGGCCACAGTCCCTGCACCAGCAGTGGCAGATAGCTGCTTTCCATCAGTGGCGTGCCCATTGCAATGTCCACCAGAAAGCGGATCAGCAGGAAAGACCACGGCAGCCAGCACAAGGCGGCAATTCCCCAGAGAATGGTCACGATCAGGCGCATCGCTATGATTCTACCCTGCACACCCGATTTCCCGCCAAGCTGAAACCTGCGGGCAATCGGGGTACTCATAAGGTGTGGTGGCGCAGACCGGCCTGCCGCCGTAGTACGATAAACACTGATGGACATATTCCTGTTCAACCGGAAGCTGATGTGGGTGGTGGTCCCGCTCGTCTTCTGGTCGCTCCTGGTCCTGTTTGTGGCCCTGGAGGATGAAAACAGCGACAAGTCCGGCCTAGGTCTGAAAGTCGAGCGCCGCGGCATCCGCCTGCCGGGCCGCCTGCTGTCCGCGACCGAGGATGCTGAGGGAAATCTGGAGATTTCGCTCGGTGTCAGGCGTCTGCAGGATGGGTATGCCGTCGGACCGGACGGCGACAGGATGCAGGAACTGCCTGCGGGACTGCAGGTCAGTTATCAGAAGGATGAGCCTGGCCGCATGCGGCAACGGCCGCAGATCTCACTCCTGAGCGGAAGCAACGAGCCGCTGGAATTCCTGCGGGGTAACCTGCGTGTACTGATCACGGAGAAATTCGTGCTGCGCATGAGCCACCAGGGTCTGCAGGTCATCCCCAAGGGACCGGGCTTTGACCAGCGCAGGTTCATCCAGGAACTGCAGCAACGCCGCAAGTCCGGACCGGATGGGCCCGGTGCAGAAAGGCCGGGGGGCATGCTGGAACCGGGGCAACATCGGGCACCTGGCGACCCTCCCGGAAATGGTGGGGGACGGATGCAGGGACCCGGCGCTGGAAATGCGGAGGGACGCAGGAGACCGGAACCCCCTCCGGAGGGTGGCCCTCGTAAGGACGGAAAACCTCCAGCTGGACAGGCTCCCGACCCCGACCCCGATCCGCTGCGCTGAGTTCGCTCAACACAGCAGCAGGACGCCTGCTGAATCTCCTCCGTTGGCATAACTACAGTCTGTGCTAAGCTTTTGAGGTATATCCGAGGTGTCATATGCGATATATCCGGCTTACCACTTTGTATCTGATCCTGCTAATTTGCGGGTCCTGCACCGGACCCGGCGTGCCCCAGACCGGCAATGCCGGGATAGTATCTCCCGCTGCGGGACAGAACATCATGCTGGACGGATTGCCAGGTATCTCCGGACTGGACACATTGTCCGGGGAGTCAACCATCGGCCGCGGTACCAGTGAAGCCTTCCTGGCATTCGACGGCATTGACTTCAGCCTGGACAGCGGCGGCGGCAATCACGTTGTCAGCGGGACCGAGGCCTATGCCCTAGAAGTGATGGGCGGCTCCAGTGCCTGGGCCATGTACGGCTTCTCAATCGTGCCAGGCCAGGCTCCGCTCAGGCTGCGGGTGCATGTCACGGATGAATTCTCTGTTGGCAGCCAGGCCGCCCCGAGCCTGGAATACTGGGTCGGCTTCTCGCATTACGCATCCGATCGCTGGGACTGGCAGGGTCCCTTCTCCACCTACGAAACCGATGCTTACCTGCCGGCGGGCGAAGGTGCCCAGTACATCAGTCCCCTGGACAACACATACTGCATCATCCTGTCCTATTCACCGCCGGGCGCCCTGGGCGTGTACACCGCGGTGGAAAACGGCATGCTGGTGACGGACGGACCCGGCAGCAATACGGCGCCCATACCCTCGCTTGAAGCAACTCCGCTCAAGGGTCCGCCCGGGCAGATTCTCAACCTGGATGCGTCAGGATCCATGGATCCTGACGGCAGCATTGTCAACTATGAGTGGGACCTCGATGGCGACAACCTCTTCGGGGAAGCCGGTGTTGAAGCCCAGGCTTCCGGGCAGGACATCGTGAATTACAGCATGATCAGCCCGGGTCAGTGGAATATCACAGTCAGGGTCACTGACGACGATGGAGCCGCCAGCGCCTTTGCCGAACAGGTTACCTGCACCGGCTGGCAGGTGCTGGACCTGCTCAGCGGCGCCACGGACATTCCGGACATCTACAGCCTGGGCACCGTACACACTTCACCCGCGCTGGTCTACCGGCTTGGCAACGAGCTGCGCTATGCCATAGCCAGTGACTTCTATGGTGCGGACCCTGGCAGCTGGATACACATCACTTTGGAGGACTTCCAGGGCATGCCACCCAGCAACACTGCCCCGCTGGCATACATCAACGGTCATCCGGCACTGGCCTGGAGCCGTCGGGATACCAAGGACCTGATCTACTACTACGCTGACACGGCCCGCGGGGAAAGTCCCGCTGACTGGCACAGCATCGTCGTTGACGACTATGCCGGGGATGTCGGCCTGTACTGCGACCTGCAGGATGTCAACGGCTACCCGGCCATTGCCTACTCCGACCTGACGAACACGATGGTCCGGTACGCCATCTCCAGTGATCCAGACGGTGCAGCGGACTGGACGGTTGTATTCGTTGACAACCATGATGACTCCACATTCCACTCATCGCTGGCGGACAGCGACTCTCAGCCCTGGATCCTGCACGAGCGTACTGTCGGAAGCAAGACGCAGCTGGCTGTCCTGCAATCCTCCAGTGTTGACGGAGCGCTCTGGTCGGACTGGGGAGAGCACACCATACTGGAAAGCCTGAACACCGAATACAACATGGGCCAGATCCAGCCTGTGTATGACGGATTCAACTCCATCGCGATTGTCTACCACAGCTGGCTGACAACCAGCAACCAGGATTTCCGGGTCACCTATGGGTACTTCGACGGCGTATCCGGCATCTGGTGGTTCGACGACATAGAGCACACGACTGACCACTCCTGGTACCCGCAGCTTGAACTGATTTCAGGTCGCCCGGTCGTGACCTACCACAGCCTCTCCGCAGGTTCCGTCATTGTCGCTTCCAACAACTCGGTGGATGCCACGCTCGGCACCTGGACGGAGGAAACCGTCGAGTCCATTCCGGCGGTCTACAATGGCCGGGTCCTTCTGGACAGAACCGTCTTCCAGCCGTCGGTCTGCTATGTCGACACCGCCCGCAAGGTGATCCGCTACGCCATTCGCTGGAACTGAGCAGGCCCGGGACAGGTGGTCATCAGGGCACCATCACGGCGAACTGCAGCGCATCCGGGTTCAGGGTGTGGTAACTGACGCAGGGATTGCCATCCTGCATCACGCCCAGTCCGATGTCACCCGTGGTCGGCCTGTCATCCACCTGCACGATCCGCCAGGCCCGCCCGGAAGTGGGTGTCGCGCTTTCGGTCCAGGCATACATCACGGTGTTGTCAGTCATCTCCCGGTAGGCGAGGCCCATTCCGAGCGGCGGGCGGATCACCTCCAAGCGCTGATCGACGAAGCGCTGCTCAATCACCTGCCGTTGGTAGAAGTCCTCCGGGCCCGCCGGGTCACTGCTGGTTCCGCGCGCGTAATGCAGCATCCCGTCCAGTGGACTGGTGTAGATGCAGACCGGGCGGCCGCCGTACTCAAGCCCCGTATTCAGCTGGCCGAGCAGCGGCTGGCTGTCAACATTGCAGAAGCTGAAATCCAGCGGTCCCGTCGGTGTTGCCAGTGCACTATGCGCATATCGGAGCTGCTGGGTGGCGACATCGTAATACATGATGGCCGGTGTGTTCGCCAGGCTGAACAGGTGCATCCCGCTGTAGTCCTGGGTTGGGGAGAAGCTGTCCCCCGCCACCAGCACGTCCCAGTCCAGGCTGTTGACCGGCTCCGGGACACTGGCCCGGGCATAGCGCACTGAAAAGCCCGAATTGAGCTCCTGGCCTTCGTACACCACGGCAGGGTTGCCGTCAATCAGCGCGAGGTCCAGTCCGTCGCCAACTACACCAGTGCCGACGTTGCTCCAGGCCCAGCCGGAGGGATCCAGCGGCTGGGAGACATTGCCGCGGGCGTACCAGACACTGGTGTATCCGGGGCTTGGTGACTTGATCAGCATCGCCATGCCAGGCAGGTTGTTTGCTTTGATGAGGTCCAAGTCAAGCACCGGATCCGCATAGGAGACGAGGATGTCAGTGGTGTTCCAGTCCGGCGGACCCGCCGGAGCCAGGGCCGTGGAATGCAGCATCTTAAGCTCATAGCCACCTGCCCCGTCGCCGCTTTCATAAATGATGCCGATGAGGTTGCCCAGCCGGACGAGGGCCTGGCTGTCACCGGGGCTGGCGCTGGAGTCCAGGACATAGCTGTTCCAGCTGGGAACTTCGATGTCAATGAAGCAGCGCTTGACCCTGGTCAGGGTGTCATCATATGTCAGCACGGCAAAGTAGGAGTTTCCCAGGCTGCTGAGGCTGGCGGTCGTGGAGACATCTACACTGCCCATGCCCGCACTGTACTGTTGCCAGACCCACTTGTGCTTGAAGTAGTCCGGCACTCCGATCCAGACCTTCTCCGCGACCGTCGTATCAGCCAGTTCAAAACCGATCTCCGTGTGGGCATAACCACCCGTATACAGCCGGTAGACGGCCCAGTTTGACTGTCCGGGCAGTGCAGGCAGCAGCAGGTCATCATTGTCAACCATCGCCTGCGGGCTGCGGTCCCAGGTCTCACGCCCGAGCACCTCCAGCTGCAATGGCACACTGGAATCCGCACGGATTTCATCCGGGAATGGAATAGCCACAGGTTCTGGTTGGAAGAGCCGCTCCGGCATGTAGAGGTTGTCTGCTGTTTCCAGTCCGCTCGGGCCGGTGCAGGATGCAGTGAACAGCATTGTGATCAATGCAATCATGAGGACGTAACGCATTACATAACCTCCTTGCAGATTATAGCCGATATCATGGATAGCAAATAGCTGATTACGGCACCATCACGCGAAACTGCAGCAGGTCCGGAATCAGTGTGTGGTAGAGCACACAAGGCCGGCCATCCTGCAGGTAGGACAGGCTGATTTCTCCCGTGCTCGGGCGGTCGTCAACCTGCACGATCCGCCAGTCCCGGCCTTCCTCAGGGATGTTGTTCTCATGCCAGGCGAAACGTACAGTATTGCCATCCATTTCACGGTAGGCGAGCCCCATGCCAGTTGGCAGGCTGGCCACTGCCAGGCTCTGGTCAATGTAGTCTGCATCAACCACATGCCGGTCACCGTAGTCGTCAACCGTCAGCGGATTGACGAAACGTGCCGACGCGTAATGCAGCTCTCCACTCGTCGGATCGGTATAGAAACACGAGGGAGTCATGTCAAACTCGATGCCTGCACTGAGCTGACCCCGCAGTGGCTCAGCATCTACATCGGCAAAGGTGAACGAGCCTTCCCCTGTGGAGGCCAGGTTGGTCGTGTAGCCCTGGCGCAGGTGGCTTGTCACCGGATTGTAGTACAGCACTCCGATGCCGCTCAACACGGGATAGACGTGCATGCCCGAATAGTCCTGTGAGAACGTGTAGCTCGTACCGACGTCTGCAATTGTCCAGTCGGGGGTTGCACCCGGCTGGGCCAGGGATGAGTATGCATAGCGGACCTCGTGACCGTTGTTGCCACCCTTGCCTTCATAGACCATGGCCGGCTTGCCATTGATCTCGGCCAGGTCCAGGCCATCGCCGGTTATCCCGACACCGGGACTGCTCCAGGTCCAGGCGGACGGATCTGCTGGAGTCTCTGAGCCCGCATATGCGTACCAGACCGTCGTATATCCGATAGTTGGATTTGCCAGCAGCATGGCGATTCCGGGATTGCCCGCGACACTTTCCAAATCCAGGTCCAGTATGGGGTCGAGGTATCCGGCCTGGATGTCACTGTATTGCCAATCTGACTCCTGTGTGGGGATGAGTGGGGTATGAGTCGCAAAGCGCAGGGTGTAGCTCCCCACGGAAAAGGTCTCATAGGCAATCGTCACGTGGTCGCCGATCCGCACCATGGCATAGGACTGGCCGGGCTGGGTCAGGGGATCTATCCCGTAGCCATTCCAGGACGGGACCTCAATGTCGATGTAAACGCGCTTGACGCGTGTGAAGGCGTTGTCATGGGCCATGATTGCCAGGTAGGCAAAGCCTCCGGGGCTGCGGTTGCCGAGGCTCGATACATCCACGCTGCCCATTCCGACATTGTACTGCTGCCAGACCCAGCGGCCCCTGAAGAAGTCCGCCACACCGATCCAGATCGCTTCCGGTCTCGTGGTGTCGGCCAGCTCAAAGTTGATGTCAGTCAGGGCGAAGTTGCCGACGTGCAGCCTGTAGATTGCATAGGTGGACTGAGCGGGGTTGGCAGGCAGCAGCAGGTCATCATTGTCATCCATCGTCAGGCCGCCGCGTTCGTAGCTTTCACGACCGAGAACTTCTCGCTGCACAGTGACCGCGGAATTGTCCCTGGAATCATCTGGGAAGGTCAGTTCGGGAAATCTGCCCTCCAGCGGATCAGTGGCT
>JAHEFU010000086.1:0-1293 GCA_024645305.1 Planctomycetales bacterium | reverse complement strand
GAGCCGGGGGCGAAATCTATGGACTGGCCCCCGTTACATGATGCACAGAGCATCATCAGACTGGCTGACAGCATTATCAGATAGCGCATGACAGTCCTCCTGCATCCTATGAATGATATTAAATATATGCGATAACCTAATAATATATCCAGACAGATGGAATCCATAACCATTCGCTTCACTTTCGCTGTGCCAGGCCCCGGAGTGCTTCCCGCCTGCTTTGGCAGTGCAGCTTGCAATGTGGCAGGATTGGGCATATACCTTTATTGCAATGCTGCTTCCCGGGTCCACAGTCCTCAGGCGTTTCCTGCCCACTGCCTGCCTGCTGGCAGGGACTGCCCTGCTGGCATCGCTCTGGCCGGATGCCAGGCTTTTGCTGCCCGATGACGCCCTGCGCAACCCCCAGTTGCTGGAAGTGCTGCAGCTGCTGTTAGTGGTACCAGTCTACACAGGCCTGCTGGCCAGCCTCGTCCTGCGCAGGATGATGTTCTGGCCCTGGTCGTGGCTCGGGGCAATCCTGTTGCTGAGTCACCGGCCGCAGCTCGGCATGGTGGAGCATCTGCTCAGCCTGTCCTGTGAACTCTGCCTGCTGCTGATCCTGAGCGTGGCGGAATGCCTGCTCATGGCCTGGCGGGACAGTCTTGCGCAGTGGTGGATCCGCTGGCAGGTGGTGACGGCCCTGCTGGTCCTGCTGGCCGGCTGGCAACTGCCCATCCTGCCTGACAATCCGGGCTGGCAGCACCTGCTGGCATCCCTGCTGGCAATGGTCCTGTTCTCGGGCAGCCTGCTGCCGCACTTGAACCTCCACAGACCGGCCCTGCGTTTCCCCGGATGGCAGGGATTCAGGCTGCCACCTCACAGTTTCAGCATCAGAACCCAGCACGGACTGCTGCACCGGCCGCAACCTGAACCAGCTCCCCGGCTCCGGCCGATGCTGAGCCTGGAGGAGGGCTATCTGGTACGCCATCCCATGGATACCAACAAGGAAGGCAGGCGTCGTACCGGCTGAGTTTGCTATGATGGTGCTCCATTCAGTGAGGAGGAGCAGTTTGATCATCAGGGCCAGGTATGCGCTGGCGGGTCCCGGCGACCTGCGGCAGGACGTTCAGCTTGAAACGGATGGCAACCGGATTCTTTCCATCACGGAAGGCTATGTTCACGGCGCACCACCCTGCGACATTGACCTCGGCAATGCTGTCCTCACACCGGGCTTCGTGAATGCCCATGCCCACCTGGAACTGGAGTTCTGCCTGGGTCGGACGCAGTTCAGTGGCAGCTTCGTGGACTGGCTGC
>JAHEFU010000279.1 GCA_024645305.1 Planctomycetales bacterium | reverse complement strand
TGTGGATTGAGGGTGCCGTCCGCGTCCCGGCTCCCGCTCCGCGTTGCCAGCTTCAGACAGTACCAGGTGCAGGCGATGGCCATGGCGATCCAGATGACACCCCAGACCACGGAAGGGATCAGGGTCAGCTGCTGCATGGCAACAGCATCAGAATGCATGTGCGGCCTGTCCAGCACATCGCTCTTGATGTCCAGCACGGCGTACAGGCAGCTCGTGATGCCGATCAGCTTGAGGAGGAAGTCCTGCCAGCCGTCGTGGGCCCGCCGGGCCAGGAATATCAGCAGCGCGCCACTGAGGATGCAGAACGCAAAGCCGAAGCCGAATATCGGCCTCACGAATACCAGTCCGGTACCCAGCAGCAGGATGCCGAGCAGCATTGTGACGATGTTACGGCGGCGGATGAAGCGTGCACTGAGGATCAGCAGGCCACCCCACAGCATGCTGCCGAGATAGCCTGCGGAGGTGATCAACAGGGAGCTGCCACCAACTGTGTATGTCAGGCCACCCTGCATCGCGTTCAGTTCAATGCGCTGGATGCGTCCGCCGGTCAGCAGCGCGGCGATGCCGTGGGAGAGTTCATGGAAGAACACAACGAGGATCTTCAGCGGTGCGATGAGGATCGTGTTCCACAGGAGCAGTACCACGACGAAGACGAGCAGCAGGGCCCAGATCTGGCTGGAATTCGTCATCTGTCTCGTGCTTCTGCTTTCCATCTGCTTCCATTATCGCTGTCAGTTGCAGCTACCGGATGTCTGACGCCTGATGTGGATCCGCAGTTGCGCGGGTCGCAGCCATTTCTGATATGATTCCTGCGTGCTTCCCAGCCCCGCCAATCCGCAGAGTATCCGCCGGATGTTCGACCAGCTGGCTCCCAGCTATGACCTGTCGAACAACCTGATCAGCTTCGGCATGCACAATGCCTGGAAGCGCCTGCTTGTGCGCCTCAGTGGGGCCAGTGCCGGAATGAGCGTGCTGGACTGCGCCAGCGGGACAGCCGATATCGCCTGTGCCTTCGCCCGGGTGGTCGGTGCCAGTGGCAGCGTCATCGCCACCGATTTCAGCCGCGACATGCTGGAACGCGGAATGGCCCGCCGGGTCAGGGGCCGGGAGCTGGTGCATTTTGAGCATGCGGACCTGACGAGGCTGCCCTACTCCGCTGATTCGTTCAACATTTCCAGTATCGGCTTCGGTATCCGCAACGTACCAGATCCGGCCCAGGCGCTCCAGGAGATGGCACGGGTGGTGAAGCCCGGGGGCTGCGTAATGGTGCTGGAGACCGGCCAGCCCCAGGGTGCCTTCATGAAACCGGCGTATTACATCTACAGCCGCTTCATCGTGCAACTGGTCGGCGGGTTGATCAGCGGCAGTTTCCCGGCCTACCGCTATCTACATAGTTCTGCGGCGAGCTTCCCCTGGGGCAATGACTTCGTCAGGATCATGCGTGACACTGATTGCTTCGGCCACATAGAACAGCACAAGCTCTGCTTTGGAACCGCTTACATTTACAAAGGTATAGTGAAATGAGCATGGGCAATCCACGCCGACCTGTGAGCCCAAGGTGGCCGAACTTTACTTATATATGTAAATATAGGCATTTGTGCCAGAGCATTAATTTTTTACCTTCTGCCACCGATTTATTCGTAAGCGCCATAGTAATGTAGTGACCAAGTGTCATTTGAGTGGAAAATCATTGATTTAAACTCAGAATACTGTGTTACAATGGCGAATCCCTGAGAGGGTGCTTCGGGTCGAATTTCTGAGGTTATAGATGCCGGTTATTCGCAGTGAAGAATTCGCGAAGGGATAAAGTCGGGATGGCGCGCTGTCTTCCCGCATGTATTTCAACCCATTAGTAATAGGAGTTGGAAGTGAGATATCTTATTTCTTCACTGCTGGCTCTAGTGTTCATGTGTAGCACGGCATTCGCAGGTTCAGCCTACGATGACGTGAGCACTGACCACTGGGCTTACAACGCTCTGGATTACCTGACACACCGTGGTGTGCTGGAAGGTTATCCCGACGGCTTCTTCAAGGGAGATCGCACCCTGACCCGCTACGAGTTCGCCCAGGCGATTGCTCGTCTGCTGGACACAGTTGGTGAGGGCTCTCCTGGAGATGTCAACATCATGGCCGAAACCCTTCGCGCGGAATTCTCTGATCAGCTTGCCAGCATCAGCGGGACAGTTGATAATCTGGGCAACCAGATCAATGACATGCATTCCACAATGACTGATATGGAGGGTAGTGTCGCGGACAACACTAACCGTATCGGCTCTCTCGAGAGCAAGGTCAGTGGCCTCAAGCCCGGACCCGAGTGGAATGGCGAGCTGCGTTACCGTTGGCAGTTTGAAGACTGGGCCAACAACGAGCGCTTCCGTCAGCGGATCCGTTTCCGTCTCGGCTACAACAAGCAGATCAACGACTGCGTGATGGTCGGTTTCCGTCTTGAGACGAACACCGGCAACGAAGCAACCAGCGGCAACTGGACCCTCGGCAACGATGGCCGTACCGCTGACATCTTCCTCGATCAGGCTTACTTCAAGTACAGCCCGGGCTGGTTCGGTTATTACCAGGACTGCCCCGAGAAGGAATGCATGAGCTGCAACAGCTGCGGCGGCAATGACTGCGGCGGTAGCTGCGGTGAGTGCGGTCACACCAGTGGCTGCGACACCTGCGGCAAGAGCGATGACTGCACCTGCCACAGCAAGCTCGACATCTACGGTGGTATCTTCCCGAACATCCTGACTGACCCCAACGAGATGATTCTCGATGACGACGTCAACCTGCAGGGTCTCGGCTTCGTGTACCACTTCAACCAGGACTTCCAGCTGACAAGTGTCGCCTCCGTGGCCGTTGAGACCAACGGAGTTGACTACTTCGAGGATGACACCTACTTCTTCGCCACCGAGCTGAAGCATGACAACTTCCTCGTCGATAACCTCGACGTGTGGATTGGCAGCTACGGCTGGAAGGAAGAGAACAGCCTGCCCGCCGGTTACTTCTCCGGTAACGGATTCACCCTGGCCGACGGCAGCATGTTCGACTTCAACGGCGACGGCGTGATCAACGGACTGGATCGCTTCAACAGCAACTTCTCAGTGACCAAGGCCGGTATGCAGTACACCTGGCCCTGCACCTGGGACAAGCCCCTGAGCGTCTACGGTGAGTACATGTTCACCTGCGACAGCGATGCTGAAGCCAACATCAACGTTGTGAATGCCGGCCT
>JAHEFU010000085.1:0-10000 GCA_024645305.1 Planctomycetales bacterium | reverse complement strand
CGTCGCGGTAGTTCTCGAGGTGCCCGCTGGTATGCCAGGCGTCCGTCTTGAGGATATGCGGCGTATTGAGCGGCTGGTAGACCTTGTCCAGGTGTCCGTAGCCGCCCTGCTCATGCAGCTTCCACATCCAGTTCTTCAGCTCCTGCAGGATGTGTGCACCCTTCGGCAGGTAGAACGGCAGGCCGGGGCCGGCCAGCTCGGGGAAGTCCACGAGCGACAGTTCCCGCCCGAGTACGCGGTGGTCCCGCTTCTTCGCCTCCTCCAGGCGCTTGAGGTAGGCCTTCAGCTCGTCCCGGCTCTCCCAGGCCGTGCCGTAGATGCGCTGCAGGCGCTCGCGCTTCTCGTCGCCACGCCAGTAGCTGCCGGAGCTGTGCATGATCTTGAAGTGCTTGATCTCACCGGTGTTCTCCACATGTGGCCCGGCGCAGAGGTCAATGAAGTCCCCGTCCTGGTACAGCGTGATCTTGCCGTCCTCCAGGGTCTCCACGTGCTCGGCCTTGAGCTTCTCGCCCATCTCCGTGAAGCGCTTGAGCGCTTCAGCCTTGCTGACCGGGATGCAGACGAACTCCGCCTTTTTCTTACGCAGTTCCTCCATCTTCTTCTCGATGGCCTTCAGGTCATCCTCGTTGAAGGTCTGCTCGGTATCGAAGTCGTAGTAGAAGCCGTCATCAATCGGCGGGCCGAAGGCCAGCTTCGTGCCGGGGAACAGGGCCTGCACGGCCTCCGCCATCAGGTGCGCAGCGCTGTGCCGGATGCGGTAGAGCCGCTCGTCCCTTTCACTGCGTACATTAGTCTTGGCCACGATAGGCATGATTCATCTCCTGTGCGTCGGCAGATACGAAGTGCCGCGCGCGCGTACATGTTAATGGATGGGCGTGGGAAGGGCTCAGGTTCTAGGTGTTAGGTTCCAGGGAATGTTACGCGCTTCGCGCGACTATAAGAATTATTGGTGACTCCGAACGAGTCACTCCAGCCCTAATACCTGTAACCTGGCTCCTGGAACCTAGGCGCGCGTGGTTCCCTCGCCGCGGGTAGCGGCGAACGGGATCACACTCCTCAGTCGGCAGGATGCCATGGCATGGGATTATACCCCGGGGAGGGAACAGGTTACAAAGATCGGGGACCTGCCCTGGCCTAGAATACTTGCCATGGCAGCTAAATCCACATATGCGCCCGGGGAGAATATCGGCTACCTGATGGGCCGGGCCCAGTCCCAGATGCAAAATGGTTTCGAGAAGCGCATCCGCCACCTCGGGGTGACGGTGCGCCAGTGGGCGCTACTGCAGCAGTGCAATACCCACGGCGCCATTCCGCTCCGCCAGCTGGCCAGCCTGCTGGCTGTCGACGGCTCAGCGGTTACAAGGCTGCTGGATCGCATGGAGAAGGCCGGGCTGGCCAGGCGTACGGTGGATGAAACGGACAGGCGCGTCCAGACAGTGGAGCTGACAGCGCAGGCCCGCCGACTGCTGCCGAAACTTGAACCCATTTCGCGCGCGGGCAACGCCGAGGCGCTGGCCGGCTTCAGTCAAAAGGAACGCAGGCAGCTGCAGGACTACCTGCAGCGCATCATCGAAAACACAAGCGGCTGGTAAACACTGAAATTCCGCAGCTTTTGAAACAATTCCAATTTACTTGCTATATCAATTATTGCTATATCAAGTATATCGGAGTTTCACATGAGTGCTGTCCATGAAAGCCGGCAACTGACAACTGTTGAAGGCTCCCCGGCCACACGACCGCCCTGGCTGACTGAAACGGCCCTGCCCTGTGCCAGCCGTTTCCTGGAAATCGACGGAAAGCGTATCCACTACATTGACGAAGGCCGTGGCCCGGTTGTACTGATGACACACGGCGGTGTGGGCTGGTCCCTGATGTACGCTGAGCTGATCCGCGAACTGGGTGGCAGCTTCCGCTGCATCGCGCTGGACTTCCCGGGCTTCGGCCTCAGTGCCGAACCTGCCAGCCGGCCGGGCTTCCGGCAGCAGCAGCACGTGCTGAGGCTGTTCATCGAGAAGCTGGATCTCCGCGACATTACGCTTGTCACAAGCGATACCAGCGGCCCCGCTGCGCTGGCAACCTTGCTGGAATCACCGCAGCGTTTCCGCCGGCTGGTCGTGGGATCGGCCTTTGCCTGGCCCCTGCATGATTATCCTGGCCGGCTGGGCCGCATGGTCAGACTGCTGGCCAGTCCCCTGGGTTTCCTGCTGTTCATCCGCCTGAACCTGCTGATGCGGATCTTCACTTTCTTCAGCAACCGTCGGCGCAGCATGCTGGCTGCCGTGCGTAGGGCCTACATGGGCAGTGTGGCGGATATGGAGCGGCGCAGGCATATGTCAGACATGTTCCGCGCCATCTTTGCCGAGCAGGAATTCCTGAGGGAGCTGGAACAGGGAATCAGTGCCCTGGAGCTGCCCGTCCTGCTGGCCTATGGCCGGGACGATCCAGCCCTGCATGCCGGGTTCGCGCAGCGCTGGCAATCACTGCTGCCCCAGGCCCGGCTGGAACTGCTGGAGAGGGCCGGGCACTTCCCAATGGTGGATGCCCCTGAGGAACTGGCCCGGATTGTCCGGACCTGGCTTGCCTGAACAGCTGCATGTCGCCCATAGCACTGTCAGTCGGCGGCCATCCCGGTCACCACCAGCCGTCCCAGCGCGATGCTGCAGACCCGGTTGCGCACGTCGTCCGCGCGGCTGCCGAGGATCACCGGGAAGGGCCCGCCGAGCACCATCCCGCCCCAGGGCTGGCCGGTATAGACCACCGCCAGCTTGACCGAGAAGTTGCAGCTTTCCAGGTTCGGTGTGACGATGATGTCCGCCCGCCCGGCCACGGGACTGCGGATGCCCTTGCGCATCGCCGCCTGGCTGCTCAGTGCCACTTCCATGCCGAAAGGCCCGTCCACCACCGCGTCCGGCCATCTGCCCTCCTCACGGTGCAGCCTGACAATCTCCCGCGCATCGCTGATCGCCGGCAGGTCCTGGCCCTTGTCCTCCATCCCGGCCGCCAGCATGGCATGCGGTCGCCTGACACCCAGCGCGCGGAACATGGCAATCGCATTCGTCAGCATTCCCTGCTTGCCCTGCAGGTCCGGGGCGACATTCAGCCCGCCGTCGGTGATCCCGATCAGCCGGCCGCTGATGGCATCCTCGAACACCGCGCAGTGGCTGAGGAAACGCTTTTCCCCGTGCGGCAGGGTGCCCAGCACCCCCCTGAGCAGCGCTGCACTGTCACACTGGCCCTTGACGAGCACGCTGCCGGGTCGTTCCGTGACGAGCCTGATCGCGTCGCTGACGGCATCCCCGCTGTCAATGATCTCCACGCTGCCGGCATCGACCTCCGCCTCCGCCAGTTCCCGTTCGATCTCCTGCCTGTTGCCAACCAGCACGAAGCCGCTGAAGCCGTGCCCGAGGCAGTAGGCCACGGTTTCCACCACTTCCGGATGGTCCGCGCCCGCGATCACGAAACCCAGGGGCGGGCAGTCCGCGGCGCGACGGATCAGCTCATCGAATCCATGCGGCGGCGCTTCCGCCGGGGTCGGGATCTCACTGTAGGCGAAGGCCGTCTCGCTGCCCTCCAGTACGCCCGCCACGCCATCCGCCAGGGCCTGCAGCTCAGCCTCCCCCGGGAACAGCAGCACGGGGGCAATCCAGTCCACCCGGGAGCGCAGGTCACTGCGGAAACTGTCACTGTGCATCATGGCGCCCGTCAGGATGATGGCATCGGGGCGCTGCCCCAGTGAACCGCTGTAGGCCGCAATGTACTTCGCGCTCTGGAACAGCATCCCCTGGTATGAGCGCATTGCCGCACTGTCCCCGGCCTCCAGCCGCCTCACGATCTCGCGGAAGTCGCCGGTGCCGGTATAGCCCGCCATGCCACTTTGCCGGGCCAGGATCCGCCGCAGTTCCACATGGTCGGCATGCTTCTCGGCCAGCTGCAGCAGGCCCTCGATCGGCAGGCTGCCGGCACGGGTCACACTGAACGGTCCCTCACCGAGCTGGGCGTCATTGACATCAATCACGCGGCCGCGGCGCATGGAGCAGATGCTGACTCCACTGCCGAAATGGGCAACCACGAAATTCAGCTGGTGGATGGGCCTCCCCAGCCGCTCAGCCGCCTGGGCCGCCACGTACTGGACATTCAGGGCATGATGCCGGCCGCGCCGCTCGATGCCGGGGACACCGCTGAGCCGGGCCTCATCACTGAGCGTATCAACGCTGACCGGATCCACGACATACACCGGAGTTGCCAGCCCGGCAGCGGCCAGCAGATCGCTGGCCACCAGCGCACTGAGGCTCGAGGGATGCTCCCCGTAGCGGCCTGAGGCCAGGTCTTCCAGCATCGGCGCATCCACGCGGATCACCCCGCGCTGCGACAGGGGCTTCATCATGCCTCCACGCGCCGCCACCGCTGCCAGCTGCGACGGTTCGGTGGCATGCTCCACGAGGAACTCCTGCAGCTGCTCAATCCGCAGGGGGCGCTGCTCCGGCAGAGGCAGTCGGGACTGCTCATCACTGAGCGGCAGGCTGGCGCTGGCCAGCTCCATGCGGCCACGGTACAGGGCCAGTTTGCTGGATGAGGCCCCCAGGTTGACGACGAGGATCAGCTCTGTTTCCATCAGGGCTGAGTGTAGCACCGGCGGAAGGCGCCGGCCGGATAGCGCCATGCCCCGGTGGCTGGCAGCATGCCTGCGCAGCCGGTCTGCGCAGCGTGGGGCCGGGCCACTGCACAAGGCAGTCCGGGCTGCGAGCGGGAACTATAATAACCGGGTCATGTTACTGGGCTCCGACCTTGCGCTGACCCTCCTTAGCCTTGCTCTGATCCTGCTCGCTGCAGAGATCTTCACGAATGCCGTGGAGTGGCTGGGTGTCCGCCTGCGCCTGGACAGCGGAGTTGTCGGCAGCATCCTCGCGGCGGTCGGCACTGCCATGCCCGAGACCATCATCCCGGTTGTGGCGATTGCCAAGGACCTGGCCAACGACACGCTGCACACCCCGCAGAGCGAGGCCCAGTCCATCGGCATGGGTGCCATCATCGGCGCGCCCTTCATGCTGGCCACCCTGGCGTTCTTCATCGTCGGCCTGACCTACAATCTGGCCCGCCGCAAGCAGACCCGCCAGCAGGAGTTCACTGCCAACCCCCGCGTGTTCCGCACTGACATTGAGTTCTTCCTGGTGGCCTTCTCGATCGGCGTCGGCATGGGGCTTGTCAACCATTACTTCCACCTGCCCTACTGGGTCACGGCGGGTGTCGGTCTGTCAACCATCGTCCTGTACTTCTATTACGTCACGCAGATGTTCCGCCTCGGTGAGCAGGAAGTTGACAATACGGTGGGCAACGACCTCTCTTCGCATGAGGAGCTGCATCCCCTGTGGCTGACGCGCTGGTACCTCGGTCCGAAGAACGAGCCGCAGAAGAGGTTCATCGTGTTGCAGCTCGTGGGAGCACTGATGATGATGTTCTTCGGGGCCCACATGTTCGTGGAGCACCTCAGCCCGCTGGCGCTGGCCTTCGGGATCGACCCGCTGATCCTCGCCCTGCTGATCACCCCCGTGGCTACGGAGCTGCCGGAGAAGTTCAACAGTGTGCTGTGGATCAGCCGGGGCAAGGACACGCTGGCGCTGGGCAACATCAGCGGGGCCCTGGTGTTCCAGAGCACCTTCCCGGTTGCCATCGGCCTGTGGTTCCTCGACTGGGACCTCGGGCCGACCTCGCCGGCATTCATCGGCAGCATCCTCGGCCTGCTGGGTGCCCTGCTCGTCTACATCGGACTGCGGCGCACCGGCAAGGTCCAGCCCGGCCTCCTGCTGCTGGCGGGCGGCCTCTATGTTGCCTACATCCTGATCATCTGGCTGCACATCAACGGCAGTATCCACCTGGATGTACCGGAACAGATCCTCAACGGCGGCGGGCACTAGCTCGCCGGCAGGTCCGGCGGCTTGAGGCTGTGCAGCTTGACCCAGTCGCCATTCTCCTGCAGGCTTTCGATGCCGATCTCGCGGATCAGGCGCTGCACCTTGCCAAGCTCCCCCGCACTCAGCAGCCTGTCCATCTGGCGACTGCCCTCGCGGAAGATGTCATGTGCCTTGCCATACTGGATCTGCTCGTCTGAATAGGACATCTTGTCAGCGTGGTGTGAGAGCATCCCGCCCGCCACGAACAGCAGCGCCAGCACGAGGATGAAGCGGCTCTGGATCGTGGAGGCCTGGGACTGCTCCACCTGCAGCTGGAACAGCAGCGAGTGCACGATGATCAGCAGGATCGTGCCCAGCACTGCCAGGCTGAACAGCCCGAGCCGCCAGCGGTCCAGCTTGCGCGCATCCCGGGCCTTGCCCGTGGCGCGGCTGGCAAAGTACTTGCTCTGGTTGAACACCCAGGTGCGATGCACGAATTCCAGCCGGTGCCGCAGCTCATCCTGCCGGATCTCCGTGGGCAGGACGTCGCGGCCTTCCCGCGGGACCTGCCAGGCCTGCATCGCCCAGCGGATCCAGCGCAGTTCGGACTGGTGCTTGTTCAGGTAGTAGTCGTGCACTTCCTCGGGGATGTTGGCAATGTCCCAGAAGTACTGGATGCGGATCCCCTCCGCCAGGGCCCGGTAGTTGAGGTACTTGGCGTGCCACAGCCGGCTGTTGCGCAGGCGCAGCCAGGCCAGCAGCAGCGCCAGCGGGAATCCCAGCAGCACGATGCTGCCCCATGTATAAGCAGAGAAGACCTCGTCGTAGAGTTCCAGGCAGGTGTAGCCGATGCCCGAGAGGATCAGCAGCCAGACGAGGTCCGTGACGTGCAGCTTCTTGAAGTGCACCGCCATGTAATCCGCGATGGCGAAACGGGTGCGCAGATCTGCCAGTTGCTGGTCAGCCTGCAGGACATCCGGGCACTTCAGCGCGTTGCTACGCTCCTGCAGCACCGGACTGATCCTCTGCCAGAGATCATGCACGTCCCGGTTGTACAGATCAATGATTTCCAGTGTGGAGCTGTAACTGCGGGCTTCATCAGCGTCGTCACGGTCCCTGTCGGGATAGAGCATCTTCAGTTCCGCGGGTGCCGGCTTGCCTTCGCCATGGCGCGGTGTCAGGATATGGATAACGGGTCCTGCGCTGGCCGGCTCCTGGATGCTGCCCCGGGTATCCCCCGGTGTAGGCGTGCCATGCAGCACGATGTTGACAAGTTCCGCCGTACTGCCGCCACCGCGCGAGGGCTCACCGTCCCACAGGGCGATGGCATAGTGGCTGTATCGCGCGATGTATTCGGCCAGCGCCCGGTAACACAGCGGCCGCTGCTGCTCATTGCGCGGGTCCAGCAGGCGATCGTCCTGCTGCATCGGCAACTCGAACCAGTGGTTCACCCGGCCCAGCAGAGCCTCGAATTCCTGCAGGGCCTGCGGCTCCGTGAAGTCCCTGCGGTACTCATCAAGCGCCATCGGCAGGGGAGCCACCACCTGGACCCTCTCCATCTCCAGCCCGACCTCTGCCACCAGTCGGTCCGCGCCTTCAGCGAGAGCCGTCAGCAGCACTATGGGGCAATGCGGATGCGCAGCTAGTATGTCCCTGAGTGCCTGGCGCACGACCGACCGCACATCATCCATTATCTCAGGATCAATGTGGCGATGACCCGTCACGCCGATCACGATCGGGACGGTCCCCAGCTGCAGGGCAAGTTCCGGCATCGCATAACAATAGCCGCAGGCGGGTGATGGGCGCAATTTGACAAACCGGGGACATGCAATACTATTCCCGTGGACACGCCCCTCACACCCCAGGAGGAACTGGAACAGGTACTCGTAAGCGAGCAGAAGCTGCGCGATGCCGGGCAGGCAGTGGACGTTAAGCTGCTGCTGCGCCGCGCGGAACTTCTCAGTGAAATGCGGCACTTCAGCGAATCCCTGGCGGTATGTGAGGAAATCCAGGCCATCCATACCGAAAACGACAGCATGGAAGGAGTACCGTTTCAGGTGCTGCTGGCTGCAAATTTCGCGCAGCTGGGTCGCCTGGATAAATCACTGGCCGCCAGTGAAAGGGCTGAGCAGCTCTGCAGGGAGCAGGGTCTGCCGGTCTTCCCGGGCGTAGCACTTAACCGCGGCAACATTTACCGGTTGCAGGGTCGTTTTCAGGAAGCCCTGGCTGCTTATGCTGAGGCGGAGCGCCTGCACGTGGAGCAGGGTCTGCCTGTGCAGCCAACCATTGCCAACAGCCGTGGCAACGTTTTCCTGATGCTGGGCCAGTATCAAGCTGCTCTGGCCGCCTATGCGGAATCAGAACGCCTGCACAGGGAACAGGGCCTGCCTGTGTTCCCGGGAATTGCTGCCAACCGCGGCATGATTCTCTCACCATTGGGCCGTTATGAGGAGGCCCTGGCTGCATATGCGGAATCGGAACGCCTGCACAGGGAGCAGGATCTGCCATTACATCCAGGCATGGTTCAGAGCCGTGGAAACGTTTTTCAATCGCTGGGCCGTTATGAGGAAGCACTGGAATGTTTTGCAGAAGCTGAGCGCCTGTTCGTGGAGCAGGGTCTGCCCGTGTACCCGGGTATTGCAGGCAGCCGCGGAATAGTGTTCCACAAACAGGGCCAGTTTGAGAAAGCTCTGGCGGCTTTCGCAGATTCAGAGCGCCAGTTCATAGAGCAGGGCCTGCCTGTCTGGCCGGGCATCATCAGCAAGCGGGCTGCGGCACTTGGCAAACTGGGCCAGTATGAAGCTGCCCTGGCCGCTTTTGCCGAATCCGAACGGATGCAGCAGGAGCAGGGCATTGCGGAAAACTGGAGTCTATATTTTGACCGCGCAATCACCATGTACGAGGCCGGCCATCATGCTGAGGCCATAGATGAAGCCTACCGCTCCATCGTGCTGTGCGGGGAAAGGGGAATCAAGCAGCCGGGCTTCGTGAAGGAAACGCTGCGGGACTGGATGTCGCCAAAGCCGGAGAAGCTGGTGGCCGAGCAGCTTGCCAGCCAGCCACAGGCCGTCCAGCCTGTGCCTGACAACGAGAAGAAGCATGATGTCTTCATCTGCTACCGGCGCGATCCGGGCCAACCACATTCCATGCTGTTGCAGGCCCATATGGAGCTGCATGGCAAGACGGTCTTCCGTGACCAGGACGGCCTGTCCAGCGGACGCTTCGAGGCTGCCCTGCTTGAGGCGATTCGCTACAGCCGGCATATGGTGATCCTGCTGACACCGGACTTCTTTGACAGGTGCTGCAGTTTCGACGGTGACGTTGTCAGGCAGGAGATTGCCACCGCACTGCACTTTGGCACGCACATCATCCCGGTCAAGATGGAAGGCTTCAGCTGGCCTGCATCCGCCGTGCTGCCGGAGGACATCTGCGACATCTGCGGCATCAATGCCATGTCGCATTCCAGCGAGTTCTACACAGCCTTCATTGACAAACTGCTGAAGTGGATGGGGGAGTAGTGATCAGCATGCAGTGGTCAGTGAATACTGATTTCTGCTAACATTGCTCCCGTGGACACGATAACTCCCGCGCAGCAGGACCTGGAGACTGCGATTACGGCTGAAAGACAACGCCAGGCGAATAGCCTGCCAGGCGACCCCGCTTTGGTGCTTGAGCGCGGACGCTGCCTTGAGAAACTCGGGCGGATGGATGAGGCCCTTGCTGCATGTGATGAGGCTGCCGGCCTGATCGCGGAGCAAGGCCTGCGAGACAGCGGAGAGGTTGCCAGCGTGCGTGCCTTCCTGTTTCACCGCATGGACAGGGTAAAGGATTGTGAGGAAGCCTGCGATGAGGCCGAACAGCTTATCAGTGCAGCTGGTCTGCCGCGCTCCTGGGAGATAGCCCGCATCCGCGGCATTTCCAAGACCGCGATGGGCCAGTATGAACAGGGACTGGCCCTGACGCAGGAAGCACTCGATCTATGCAGGGAGCAGGGCCAGACCGTTCATTCCGGCATCCTCAATATGATCGGAGTTGGCTGCTCCGCGACGGGACGCTTTGAAGAGGCCATAGCCGCCTATGATGAAGCGGAGCGCATGCTTGTGGAACAAGGG
>JAHEFU010000278.1 GCA_024645305.1 Planctomycetales bacterium | reverse complement strand
AACCTGCGCCTTCGGGCCCGGACAAGCAAACCAACAGCAGCGTAATGATGTTCATTGCCCCAATATGGGATCTAGAGACTTATTAATGATATATTAGATTTCATAAATGATGTCTGGAAGCGAAAAACGATGATATCCGGCAGGCAGATGAAAGCAGCGCGAGCACTTCTGGATATGGATCAGCGGACGCTGGCACAGCTGAGCGGTGTGTCCATCGCTACCATTCGACGGATGGAGGCAAGCCCAGGCACCGTAAGGAGCAATGTGGACACGCTTGTCAAAATCGTTGAGACGCTGGAGGAAGAGGGGGTGCTGCTGATCGGTAGCGGCGCTGATAGTTTTGAAGGTGGACGGGGTGTGCGACTCAAGGGCTAGTGAATAGATGGACAGTTAGTGATATGAGCCTTGTAACCCCCAACCGTATCGACTTTTCCAATCTCCGCGGAGACCTGGTCGGGGGAGTCACGGCGGCTATTGTTGCTCTGCCACTCGCGCTGGCTTTCGGGGTCGCCTCGGGTGCCGGTCCCGTCGCTGGATTGTACGGGGCAATCTGTGTCGGGTTGTTTGCAGCACTGTTCGGCGGAACCGCCACTCAGATCTCCGGGCCGACAGGTCCGATGACGATTGTTGCGGCTGCGGTTTTTACACAGTTTGGACACAATCCAGCAGCCGCATTCACCGTTGTCATGCTTGCAGGGCTGTTTCAGATGCTGTTCGGTTTCCTGAGGCTGGGCGGCTTCGTCACGCTGATGCCATACCCGGTCATTTCAGGCTTCATGACCGGCATCGGTGCAATCCTGATCATCATGCAGCTCGACCCGCTGCTGGGTTATGAAGCTCCGTCAACGGTGATCAATGCGTTGACTGTGCTGCCGGAATACCTGGCGCACCCGAACTGGGGTGCCCTGGCGATTGGCTTGCTTGCTGTGGCCGTCTGCTTTCGCACGCCGCTCGTGATTCAGCGGATCGTGCCGCCACCGCTGGTTGCGCTCATTCTGGGCACCGCTGCTGCACTGATGCTGGAGGTGCCCATCCTGGGTGCAGTTCCCTCAGGCTTTCCGTCGCCACAGCTTCCTGATTTCGAACCGGGATTGCTCGGCGAGATGATAGGTAGTGCTCTGGTGCTTGCAGCGCTTGGTGCCATCGATTCGCTGCTGACCTCTCTGGTTGCGGAGAACACCACGGGGACAATTCACGATTCGGACAAAGAGCTGGTGGGGCAGGGGGTGGGCAACGTTGTGGCCGGGTTCGCCGGCGGTATACCTGGCGCTGGCGCCACGATACGTACTCTGACGAACATTCAGGCCGGCGGCCGCACGCCGCTTTCCGGAGTCGTCCACGCCCTGGTGCTGCTCGCTATTGCGCTCGGCCTGGGGCCGCTGGTGGCCCATATACCGCAGGCCGCCCTGGCGGGAGTGCTGTGTAAAGTTGGCGTGGATGTCGTCGACTGGCGGTTCATCAGCCGTGCCCATCGGGTCCCCCGACGGGACCTGATTCTGATGATCATCGTGTTCGTGCTGACGGTCTTCGTCGATATTGTTACAGCGGTGGGGTGTGGGATCGTCCTCGCCAGTCTGATGTTTGTGAAGGAGGCGGCTGACCTCCAGAAGGAGTCCATACGGACGATCACCAACACGGATGAGGAACACCTCTTCAATGAAGAGGAAGTTCGACTACTGAAACAATGTGGCGACTCGGTTCTGCTTGTTCATCTGGCGGGGCTGATGAGTTTCGGCGCAGCGAATGAAATGGCGCGGCGCTTCGCTGCGCTTGAGCGCTATGAGATCCTGATCATTGACCTTATCGATGTTCCTCGTATAGATGGCAGTGCCGGACTCGAGCTCGAGGAGCTGATTCAGCGGGCTCTGGATGCAGAGCGGGAGGTCATCCTGGTTGGCCTGAATCTTCCCGTTGCGCGAGTGCTCACGCAACTGGGTTCTCTGGAGCTGGTCAAAGAAACGCGGCGCTTCTCAACGAGAGTAGAAGCGCTTCAAGCGGCCCGACTGATCAAGGAGGCGAATTGAAAATCATGCAGTATGGATTATCCGGTAGACCCCTTTCCGTTCTTTTTTCGGTGCTGGCCGCTCTGATGGTCGCACCAGTGTTAAAAGCCGAAGAGGGCCAAGCTGTGTTGGAAACACTGGCCGTGGAAGAGACGGTCTTCCTCGCGGCCACTCCTGTGGAGCAGGGAATGAGTATCGATGGTATCGAAATCGTTGTGGACCTCCGCTACCCCTATGAAGGGGTTTACGACGAACTTGGATTGCTCAAGCAGAAAGGGATCAGGGCCTTGAACATCCCAGTCTCGAGTCGTGGCCCAAGTGCGGAAAACCTGGAGAATCTCACCAATGCTCTCCAGGACGCGGGTACACAGAACGTTCTGATTCATGACAGCAACGGGCACAGGACGGCCATGCTCTGGGCCGCCTACCGATTGAGCCAGGGTGTGACAATGGATGTGGCGGTGAAGGAGGTGGAGACGCTTTATGACGCTCAAGATCTCAAATCGGAACTTGAGCGCATCAGTCAGCGCCTCGTTTTAGTTCATCCCGACAGCTGACCGCAGCGTGGAACGCAAAACCCCGGACCGGCTTGGCCTACTGCCACACCCACCGTATGCTCATGCAGATCAATGCATGAGGAAGAGCTAAAGATGAGCAGAATTCGAATGGTCCTGCTGGTGGTGGCCGGCTGCCTGATCGCAGGTCAATCGCTGGCCGCTGCACTGGACTCGGCCAAACCCCGCCAGGTCGGGATGTCTGAAGCGCGCCTTGAGCGGATTACGGACATCACCCGGCACTATGTGAAGGAAGGCAAGCTCGCCGGCGTGATCACCATGGTCGCCCGGCATGGCAAGCTGGTGCATTTCGAGGCCGTGGGCGCACGTGGTGCAGACGACGACCGCCCGCTTACCAAGGATGCCCTGTTCCGCATCTACTCCATGTCCAAACCCATCACCGCAGTGGCGGCCATGCAGCTCTACGAAAAGGGGTTGTTCCAGCTCTCTGACCCGATCTCCAAGTTCGTGCCGGAACTGGCCGAACTCACGGTACTGAATGGCGATGGCGAGCGGGAACCGGCAAATGGCCCCATCACCATGCAGCAGCTGCTGACTCATACGGCCGGCTTTTCCTACGGCTTCGATCCGAACGATCCTGTGGATCAGCAGTATCGGGAATCCCAGGCACTGGGTGTTGAGGACCTGGATGAGTTTGTGGCTGTGCTGGGTGGACTGCCGC
>JAHEFU010000084.1 GCA_024645305.1 Planctomycetales bacterium | reverse complement strand
ACCGGGCCCGCGGCGTGGCCCGCGATGAGGGCCTCGTCGTCACCGAGGGTTACATGGACGTGATCGGCCTGGCCCAGCACGGCGTTGCCAATGCGGTAGCCACCTGCGGAACGGCCCTGACGCCGGAGCATGTGGTCCTGATCCGGCGCTATACGGAAAAGGTCTACCTGGCCTTCGATGGTGACAGCGCCGGACGCAGTGCCGCCTGGAAGGCCGGTAAGCTGTTCCTCGCGGAGGGGATTGACGCCCGCGTGGTCAGCGTGCCCGGCGGAATGGATCCCGATGACTTCGTGCGGGAGCGCGGCAATGCCGCCTGGAAGGGCCTGCTCAGCGAGTCCCGCAGCGTCGTGCAGTTCTGGCTTGAGCACCAGCTGGTCTCGCATCCGGATGCCGACCTGCCGACACGGCGCAACTGGATCAGTGAGCTGCGGCCGCTGTGGCTCGGGATCAGCGATGACCTGCTGCGCGAGGATATCCGCCGCCAGGTGGCTGACCAGCTGCTGCTGCGGCCGGAGGTCGTCAGCCAGGTGCTGTCCGGCCGGGAGACGACTCCGCGCCATGTGCGCGGGATTGACAAGGAACGGATGGCGCGGGACCGCTACCGCACACTGCAGCGCACTGAGCATCGCAAGGGCCTGGTCGAGATCAGGCCCGGGGCCACCGAGGATCTGGAGGACAAGGTTGTCAGGCACCGCGCCGGGATGGTGGAGGATGCCCGCAGCCGCGCCACAATGCAGGGCAGCGTACCGGTGGAGCGCGAGGTACTCAGGCGTCTCGCGACCGAGGAGCAATTCCGCTTCACATACCTCAGGCTCGGCGGTCCCGAGTGGTTCGCCAGTTCCCTGCACCGCGAGATCTACACGGCGATTGTTGACAACGCTGATAATATTGATGCCCTGCTGCATGCGGATCAGTGGCGGGCCTTCTTCGCCGAACTCCTGAATGCACCGCGCGATGAGGACCAGCCGGAGGAACATCCGGACGTGCTGATCACGAGACACCGCAACATGCACCTCGAGCGCCTCGGCCAGGAACTGCTGCGTGACCTGCGCAGCGCCAGCCAGCGCGGCGAGTCGGAGAAGGAAGAGGAGCTCACGCGCAGGCTGATTGAACTGCGCAAGCAGATCCGGCCGGTGCAGGGCATCGGCGGAGGAGTTGCCAAATGATGACGGACAGACTGGCCCGCCGCCTGGTGACAATGCTTGCCATCTGCTGCATCCTGCTGCCGGTGCCCGCCGGGGCCCAGGAGGCACCCCTGGCCGCGCCACCGCCACAGCCCCTGAACCGCAGCTACCTGGTCTACGCCAGCGGGCTGACGATCTCGCCGCAGGACGGACTGACAACCATGCTGTTCAGCGGAGGCGTGCGCATCGAGGGCCGCGGACTGAACCTCTACACGGACACCCTGGAGCTGACCCTCGTCGGTGATGCCCTGCCGCTGGGCGATGACATCGAACTGCCCGAGGGTGAGATACCCAGCCTGCCCGACGTGCTGGAAAACCGGGAGAGCGGGGAGGACCTGGCACAGGCCGCCCGCGAGCTGGAGCTTCCGACTGCCAGTTTCCAGAGCGACAGCGTACGGCGGCTGAAGGCCACCGGCAATGTGCGCTTCGAAGGCCACGGCGTAGTGATAAGTACGCAAAGCGTCCAAAGCAGCGACGGCGGGCTGAACTGGCAGGGCAGCGGCCGGACCACGCTGTCAATGGATGACGCCAACGGCAGCACGGTGCTCAGCGCCGACGGCATCCACCTGGACAGTGTCAACAGCATCGTCACCGCCAGGGGCCACATCAGCGGGAGCTATCGCCAACTGGGTGTGGAGCAGGCCCTGAAACTTGAGACGGAGGGCTGCCGCTTTGACATGCAAAGGGGCATTGTCACCGTGCCCGGTGAGGTGCGGCTCAGCTACGATGCAATCAACATGCTGATCAGCCCCCTCGCGGTGGATGCCGCAGCGCCAGCCAGCGTTGCCAGGGAACTGGATCCGCTGGTGCCGCAGGGCAGCAGTACGCCGGAGCTTGCCGAAGCCCCGCCGGGAGTGAGCATTGACCTGGAGAACCGGCTCGTCAGGGCCCGGGGCAACGTGCACGTATCGGATCCCAGGCGCGGCATCGAGCTGGATGCCCTCAACCTGGACTACCTGATGGACGGGGGCCTGATGAAGGCCTGGCAGGTGGAACTCAGCGACATCGGCCATGGCATGACGCTCAGCGCACCGCTGGTGGAGATATTCACGAACGAGAAGCGCCTGGAGGCCAGCGGCATGCCCGTGCTGCGCTACCAGAACAGCAGCTACACCGGGGAGCGCATCATCGTCAGCGAGGAAGCGGATGACCTGCTGGTGATTGAGATCGAGGGCCAGCAGCTGGCAACGCTGCACATGGATGAGCTGCGGATGTTCGGTGACGATGATGAGGATGGAATCGCCGTTCAGTCCGCTGCTGAAGTGACGATCAGCAGTGAGAAGAGCAGCAGCCCGTAACCGGGGTTCCCAGCCGGGCGAACCTCCCCTTCCCTGTGGCAGTCCGCCCTGCCAGCGTCCGTCCCGCTGCGGAAATGACAAGGGGACCATGGCATTGCCATGGCCCCCTTACTGACTAGGTCAATCAGCCGCGCGCCAGTTTCCAGCCGGCGAAGGTCCCGGCTACGAGCAGGGCCCCCGCCAGGCCGTACTGCCCGGCACTCATTCTGCGCCGCGGAGCCTGCGGCAGCAGGGCATCCTGGCGGGCTCCCGTCAGGGCCCGTCGCAGGGCGTCGATGTCCGCCTGGCTGCTGTTGTCAGCATCCACGCCGGTCTCGAGGGCGATCTTCTCATTGACGACATACACCACGTTCTCGCCCTGGCTGAGGAAGTCCCCCAGCTCCGGGTAGTCATCCAGCAGCGCGAAGTACTCGTCGCTGTAGGTCTGGACCCGCACGGTCTGCTGGCTGTCCTTCTCGTAGCGGGCGTCCACCCACTGGGCAGCACTGCGTACGAAGGTCTGGTTCTGCACGTAGTTCACGTTCGTGTCCGGATCGGCGCTGCCCTTGCGGCGCTCGCTCTCCCGGTTGCTGTTGTCAGCCACTGAGCCTTCCAGGTCGCCGATCGAATCGGCATAGACCTTCCTGTCGTATCCGCTCTGGCCGGCCCCGGCGCCTGCGGTCTGCGGGGCCGCCGCATTGCTGGCGGACTGGTTGGCCTGGCTCTGGCGGCTGCGACCCACGGCAGCCTCGCCGCTCTCCATTTCCATCGCCATGTCCAGCTGTTCCTCAAGGTTCGCCATGCGGTCAGCGTCGCGGAAGTACATGTCCGGCTCCGTGATCAGGTAGCTTGTGTAGGGTGTGACGATGCCGTAGCGCATCGCCAGCCTGTCAACCTCGTCCAGCAGCTCACGGTTCTCACCCTTCAGGCGGATCTGGTCCAGCAGGAAACTGACCTTGCGCGTGGCCCAGAGCCGCGGCACATGGTGGTTGGTCGCGCTGACGTTGGGGGGGATGCTGGCAACCAGGGTCTGCTCCCGCTCGCCGGACTTCCCGGTCACGCTGACGGTGACATTGGCCCTGTTGATGGAGCTGAAGCGCCCGGTGATGAACATCTCATTGTTGTGGAACAGGTCCGGCAGCTCGCGGGGCATGATGTCATATTCATTCACGCCGCCGAGCTCCAGCCGGATGTCGGTCAGGGCCGGGCTGGAGATCCGCGCATAGAACTGGCTGACCTTGACCTCGATGTCCTCGCTGGGATCCACGTAGGTCGCCGAGCCATGGTGGTCATAGCTCAGGCTGTCCAGCAGCGTGGTGTTCACGTCATGTCCGACGCCGAACACGAACAGCTTGACATCCCCGCTGAAGTTGCCCTTCGCATTGTTTATGATGTTGTCAACATTGGTATCGCCGACCGTCGGCAGGCCGTCCGTCAGGAAGATCACGTAGGTCGGGCGGCCATCCGGGCGCAGCATCGCCGCGCTCTTTGCCAGTGCGCTGTTGATGTCCGTCCCGCCGCTGGCATCCATGCCCGAGACCGCGCTGCGGGCCTGTTCGATGTTGGCGGTCGTACCCGGCTGCATCGTCTCGAATATCTGTTCCACGTTGTCACTGTAGTACAGCAGGTTGAAGCGGTCCTGCTCATTGAGCTTGCCGACGACGAAGTCCAGTGCGCCACGGGCCTGCCTGATCTTCTCGCCGTCCATCGAACCGCTCTTGTCGAATACGAACAGCACGTCCTTGGGGATCACTTTCCTGTCGTGTGGCATGGCGGCCAGCAGGCTCAGCGTGAAGTAGCCGTCGTCACCGTCCTCGCCGGGGAAGCACAGCAGGCTCGCCGCGAAGTCATCCGTCAGGCGGCCGATGTTGAGCAGGAAGTCCGAGCTGAAACTGGACATCGTGCCCTCGTAGCTGCCACTGGCCTTCCTGTTGCCATCGCGGTTCACGCTGACGGCGAAGCTCGGGCTGGAGATGCTGCCGAGGTCATGGTCGGCACTTACCTGATAGCGGATCATCAGCTGGGTGTCCAGCACGCGGCTCCAGCCGGCCCAGCGCAGGGGCAGGGCGTACTGCAGGAGCTCCGTGGTGCCGGTCAGGGTGTTGCTGAAGCTGATCTTCACCTGGCGGCTCTGGCCGGGCTGGAAGGGGAACACGCTCACGCTCACGCTGCGGTTGTTCTGGTATTCCAGCAGGCCGGGGTCCTTCATGCGGCGCACGATGTCCTGGTAGATCCCGCGGGCCTCATCACTGTCGAGGATCTCGGGGGTCAGGGCATTGTCACCGTCAATCAGGGTGAAATCGGTGATCGTTGCACCATCCGGCAGCGGCATCATCCACTTGCCTTCGGCTACATGGTTCGTATCATTGCGCAGGGTCTGGGTGACAACCGTACGGGCTGTGCCGTTGCGGATGTCAATGTCGATGTCCATCGCGGTGAGTGTCAGGTCGCGCTGGATCACCGGATGGGGCGGAGGTGGTTCGGGGGCGAACCTGTCCTGGGCTTCCGTCGGTGCTGCCAGCAGGAGCAGAATCAGGATACTGAACAGGCCTCCAGGGGCCCATGTATTGTGGTTTCTCATGGCGAGATTCTCCCGTTTCCTTAAATGATTACCTGCAGCCTGTTCATCCCGTTTGTGGCTGGCAGTCTCAAACTCCATTCCTGGCGATTAGACGCCCGCGTCAGCCTGGCTGTTCGTATAGGCGCGGGATAGGACTCCCAGTTCAATTCTCGGCATTTGTCGGAATTTGAGAACTTTTACTGAGAATCATCAGTCATAATATGAGTGCGGGAGCAGTCCGGAAGGGGACCGGAATTATTCACAGCTGTGTTATAATCACGCGTCCTCAGTCTGTGTGCCGCTATGGTGCATGCTACCCCAGACACACAAGTTCTTCCGTAGCAGCAGATTCCTTTCCCAAACTGCATTTGATTTCCAGGGGAGTCAAATGAGGGATTACATTTCGTTTTGGAGACCCAATGTCTGACGAATTCAACTCCGAGGTTCTTTCCGGAATGACGCTTTCGCGCCTGTACGAACTGGCCCGTGAGCGAGACATCAAGAACCCTCGCAAATACAAGAAACAGGAACTGGTTGACCAGATCCTCGCTGAGAGCCCCCGCCAGCCATCCCGCCAGTCCGCGCCTGAGCGCGAGGACTACGGGAACCGCCTCGAAGGCAGCGGTGGTGAAGCTGCCCAGGCCTCCTTTGCGGAGCCCAGCGCGCCGCGCCGCGATGCTTCGCCTGCCGAGGACCAGGAACTACCGAGCCGCCAGAGCGATGAAAGCGATTACATCGAGGATGAACCGGTCGGCGGCGGATTCAGCCCCGCCCAGCAGGGGAACAGCCTGCGCCCGGCAGGCCGTGGGGATTCCCGGCGGGATTCGCGGCGCGAGAACCGGCGTCCGGTGCGTGAGCAGTCCGATTCCGGCAACCGCTATCCATCAAGCAATCTCGCGGAAGGGCGCGGCAAGGGCCGCAACCGCCAGGACAGGCAGGAACGCCCGATGCGCAACGAGCGCGGCCGCGGCCGCGGGGACAAGCCGCAGGGTGGCCTGAGCAACAGTGCATCCCGGGATATGGAGAATGCCGTGATGACAACCGGCATCCTCGAGATCATTGATGACACCAACTATGGTTTCATCCGCCAGCGGCAGTTCGGCTACGGGGACCAGGACATCTATGTCTCCATGAGCCAGATCAAGAAGTTCAACATGCGTACCGGCGACCTGGTGGAGGGCTTCGCCCGGGCACCGCGTGAACAGGAACGCTACCAGAGCCTGGTGAAGATCGAGAAGATCAACGGCGAAGTGTTCGATGCCGAAAGCGAGCGCATCAACTTCTCGAAGCTGACACCGATCTATCCCAAGGACCGCCTGCTGCTGGAAACCAGCCCCAAGGAAATCAGCACCCGCCTGATCGACCTGTTCTCGCCAATTGGCAAGGGATCGCGCGGCATCATTGCCGCCCGCCCCAAGGCCGGCAAGACCATCATGCTCAAGAAGATCGCGGATGCCATCGCCCACAACCACCCGGATGTGGAACTGATCGCCCTGCTGATTGATGAGCGCCCCGAGGAAGTCACGGACTTCGAGCGCAACATCTCCGGCCAGGTGATTTCCTCGACCTTTGATGAAAAGCCTGAGAACCACATCCAGACCGCGGAAATCGTGATCGAATACGCCAAGCGCCGCGTGGAGCAGGGCAAGGATGTAATGGTCCTGCTGGACTCCCTGACCCGTCTGGCCCGCGCATATAACCTGACCTGCGCACCCAGTGGCAAGACGCTCTCCGGCGGTCTGGACCCCAACTCGCTGTACAAGCCCAAGCGTTTCCTCGGTGCCGCCCGCAATATCGAATTCGGCGGTTCCCTGACCCTGTTGTGCACTGCGCTCGTGGAAACCGGATCGCGCCTTGATGACATCATCTTCGAGGAGTTCAAGGGTACGGCGAACATGGAGCTGCACCTCAGCCGCGAGCTGGCTGACAAGCGGATCTTCCCGAGCATCGACGTGATCAAGAGCGGTACCCGGCATGAGGAACTGCTGTACAAGGTGGACGAGATGGACATCGTCTGGAAGCTGCGCAAGATGGTGGCCGACATGGACGAAGCGGAACGCATGAACCGCCTGATTTCGCGCCTGTACCAGACCGAGACCAATGCGGAACTGCTGATGATGATCCACGCCGCCACCACCTGATCCTGGCCCGTCACGCAGTGCTAGAGTACTTGCGTGGAAGCAATCATCGTTGCCGGTTCCGCCGCTCCCGCTGAACTGCGGGCGGAGGGCATTGAGTTCATCCCCCTGCTGAAGGTCGGCGGCCGCACCATCATGGAGAGGATCGCCACGGCCCTGCATGAAGGTGGTGAATGCACGACCGTGCATGTGATCACCCAGGAAAGCATTCCCCTCCCCGATTTCCCCTGGATCAATCGCCTGCCCTACAGCGGCCGGCCGATCAGCGACCTGCTGGAGCAGCTCGACAGCATCTGCAGCAGTGAGCACGTGCTGCTCAGTGCGGGAGACATCCCCCTGCTCAGCGTGGATTCAGTCCGCAGCCTGATGCGCGCAGCCGAGAAACGCGATGCGGACGTCGTCTATCCCGTGGTCAGCCGCAGTGACATGGAAGCAAAATTCCCCGGTTCCAAGCGAACATACCGCCGCATGGACAGCGTCACGGTAACAGGCGGGAATGTCTTCCGGATCCGACGGTCCTGGTTGTCCGGCAACCGCGAATGGCTGCAGAAGCTGTTCGCGAACCGCAAGAACCCGCTGGCCCTGGCGAGCCTGCTGGGCTGGGATTTCCTGTTTCGCGTGGCCCTGGGCACAGCTTCCCTGAGCTATGCGGAGGGTCGCTTGAGCAAGGCGATCCGGGCCAGTGTGCATGCCCCGGTGATTCCCTGCCCGGACCTGGCGGCTGACATGGACAAGCTCGAGGACCTGGAAACATTCAGGCCCTGGCTTGACCCCTGGCGTTGAGGCCGGTCGGGTGGATTTATGAACCGTGGTGACAAAACGCTATAATTATCGGTGTTTGTAGGGAGGAGAACTTCATGTTCCGTTTCTTGACAGTGCTGGCAGCGATGCTGCTCCTGTGCACGCAGGCTGCCCTTGCCCAGCAGGGCTCATTCAGTTTCGCCGACGAGCCGGCCCAGGCATTTGAACACATTGAAATTGACGGCCACCAGGTGTTTTTCCCGTCCTCCAGCTATGGCGGGTTCCGCTTTGCCGACAGTGTGACATTCTTCTGCCGGCAGTACGGGGATGTCGGGGACCTGATCGGAGCCGTCGTGGTCTTCGGGCCGCAGTCCGATAACACCCGCCGGATCGAGGACATCCCGGACAGTGCCGTGGTCTACAGCACCTCGCTGTTCGACATCAAGGACACATCGGAAACAGGTGGATGGTTCACCGTCCCGATTGAGCTGCTGAAACTCCCCGAGGGCGGGTTCAGCATCGTGGTCTACACGCACAGCAATGCCGAGCGCGGACTGGAACTCGGCCTGGCCCCCTCGCTGACAAACAGCACCCAGAGCTACACAGCCCGCGTACTGACAAAGGAACAGCTTGAGGATGACCCCGCTGCGGGACTGCTGCGGCGCAGCGACAACATGGAGTGGCTGCTGCGCGCAAATGTGATGATGGAAAGCGGGCTGGGTTCCGGCATCAGCAGTGCTGACATCAGCGGCAGTTCCTTCGGCTACTACGATGACGGCAGCGTCGATACCTGGGAGGACTTCCGGACGAATGGTGGCGTGCTGCGCTTTGACAACAACCGCAAGCGGGATGTGGATGCGATCTACATCTATGGAAAGCTTGCCGCGGACTGGTTCGGGACCGACCGCGACTGCTCCGTGACCATCATGGACGACCGCCTGAACATCATCAAGCGCATGTCAATCCCCTACCTGGCGTTCAACGAGTCCGGCAGCTGGGCCAGGCTGGAAGTCCCCAACCGTGAGGTCTCCAAGACCTTCTACGTGATCGTGCAGCCCCACAGCGAAAAGGAAGTGCAGTTCCTGCTGGGCGTTGACACTTCCGGAAACAAGGCCTCCAGCGTGGGCTCGACCGGTGCTCACCTGGAATGGCTGGCCGACAGTCCGGAGGCTGACACCAACTGGATGGTGCGGGTGCACTACTCAGACTGAGCCTGAAGAGGGTATAATTCGCCCACTGGCCCACAGGGGCCCCGGGCGGACTTGTATGAACAGGAAAAGCAGATACTGGATTCTAGTCGGCCCCGCAATGCGGGGCTGATTTTTTGCGGCTAATTCCTGTTACCCGCCTCATGGCGGCCCACCTAGGACCGGGGCCAGTTGCCGCCCCCTCCGGAGAGAACGATGGACACAGACAACACGGCCCGGACCGGCCAGCGATCCGGGCGTTACAACCACATTGCAGTAGAAAAGAAATGGCAGGACGCCTGGGACACCCAGCGCACCTTCGTGGCCGAGGACAACGACCCGCGGCCGAAGATGTACGTCCTGCAGATGTTCCCCTATCCCAGTGGCAACCTGCATGCGGGCCATATCCGCAACTACGTGATCGGCGATGCGGTCGCCCGCTTCTGGCGGATGAACGGCTACAACGTGATGCACCCGATGGGCTACGACAGCTTCGGGCTGCCAGCCGAACAGGCCGCGATTGACCGGAAGATCCAGCCCGCGGACTGGATCGACCAGTGCATTGCCAACGCCCGCCGCCAGTTCAAGCGCTACGGCTTCAGCTTCGACTGGTCACGGGAGATCAACACCAGCTCGCCGGAGTACTACCGCTGGACCCAGTGGCTGTTCACCACGCTCTACCGCCACGGCCTGGTCTACCGCAAGCAGATCGAGGTCAACTGGTGCGAGGAGCATGGCGTGCTGGCCAATGACGAAGTCAAGGACGGCGCCTGCTGGCGCTGCGAGCGCGCGGTCAGCAAGCAGAAGATGGCGCAGTGGCTGATGCGCACCACGGACTACGCGCAGGAGCTGCTGGACGATCTGGACCGCCTGCCGGGCTGGACCCAGAGCGTGTGCAAGCTGCAGCAGAACTGGATCGGCCGCAGCGAGGGCACGCATGCTGATTTCAGCGTACCGCTGATCGCGGACAGCTGCCCGGCGGGTGAGCAGCCGGTGCTGCGGATCTACACCACACGCATTGACACGATCTTCGGCTGCACCTTCATGGCCGTGGCCCCGGACCATCCGCTGGCGGAGGCCATGGCGGAGCAGGGCGGCACATCCGCGAAGCTGGCGGCGTTCCAGGAGGAATGCAGTGCCGAGGACGTGCGCTACAAGGTGGCCGATGAGAAGCCCAAGCGCGGCATCCCGCTGGGCGTGAACTGTGTCAATCCCTTCAACGGGGAGGAGATCCCCGTCTGGGCCACGAACTACGTTGTCAGCGACTTCGGCACGGGTGCCGTGATGGCCGTCCCGGCGCATGACACGCGCGACCACGCCTTCGCGCTGGAATACGGCCTGCCGATCCGCCAGGTGCTCAGGCCGGTGGACGCCGCAGAGCAGATCGATGTGCAGTCCGAAGCCTGGACCGGCAAGGGTGTCTGCATCAACTCAGGCGATTTTGACAACATGGACTTCGACACAGCCAAGGCAGCGATGGACAAGTGGCTCTCGGCCCGGGACCGGGGCGGCAGCGCCGTGCAGTTCCGCCTGCGTGACTGGAACATGGGCCGCCAGCGCTTCTGGGGTGCGCCGATCCCGATGGTCAGCTGCGCGGCCTGCGGCTGGCAGCCGGTGCCTGACAATGAGCTGCCCGTCCGCCTGCCGGATGAGGCGGACTACAGCGACATCCGCGTCAGCCCGCTGGCCAATGATGACGACTGGAAACGCACGAAGTGTCCCGGCTGCGGCGGCGCGGCCGAACGCGACACGGACACTATGACAACCTTCATGTGCAGTGCATGGTACTTCCTGCGCTTCTGTGACCCGCACAACGAGCAGGCGATCTTCGACAGGTCGAAGGTGGCCGCCTGGATGCCTGTGGACTACTACATCGGCGGGCAGGAGCATGCCGTCGGCCACCTGCTCTACAGCCGCTTCATCACGCACGCCCTGCGCCGGCTGGGCTACCTGGAACTGCAACGGCCGGACTTCGCGGGCGCACTCCCGCAACTTGACAACGAGCCCTTCCGCCGCCTGTACAACCAGGGCATGGTCTACAAGGACGGCAAGAAGATGTCCAAGAGCAAGGGCAACGTCGTCAGTTCCGATGAGCTGGCGGATGAGTACGGTGCGGACACCGCGCGGATCTTCAGCCTGTTCGGCGGACCGGCGGACCAGGACCTGGAGTGGACGACCTCCGGGGTGGAGGGCGGCCTGCGCTTCCTGCGCCGCGTATTCCGCCTGGGCAGTGCCGTGAGTTCTGCCGACAATGATCCCGACAGCCTGCCGGATGCCGCTGAGGATGCCGTGCGCGCGCGCCACCGCGCCGTGGCCGGGGTGA
>JAHEFU010000083.1:7470-11442 GCA_024645305.1 Planctomycetales bacterium | reverse complement strand
CAGGAGAAGTACCCGACGCACAATGAGCTGGCTGAATATTTCGACGTACCCCTCATCGTGGCTTATCGTGATATGGATTACGTTAAGTACATCCTCAAAGCCCCCATCCAGTACAACTACGACAAGCAAGGTTATTACTACACCGAGCAGTTCGAACTGCCGGAGATCAAACTCACCGAGGGTGAACTGGCGGCGCTGCTGGTGATCACCCAGCTCCGTAAATCATATGAAGGCGCAGGATTCGACAGCATGATCCGCGACGCCGTGAATGCGCTGTCCGACGGCCTTGGTGAGCATGTCACGATTGACCAGGACAGCTTGGACCAGATCCTGCAGGTGGAGATCGACCCCTTCCCGCATATCAACTTCAAGGTTTTTCAGAGCCTGCTGCAGGCGATCCGCGCTAAGGAAAGCGTGATTATCAAATACTTCAGCGGCCAGAAGGCAGTTGTTGTGGAGAAGCCTTGCGACCCCTACCACCTGCTGAACTTCAAGGACAACTGGTACCTTGTGGCCTTCTGCCATGAGAAGCAGGACTACCGCGACTTCCTCTGCTCCCGCGTCATGGCGGTGGAGCACACCAATGTGACATTCCTCTCCGACCCGGACTTCTCACTTGAGCAGCATAAGAAGGAAAGCCAGCTGTTCGCCAGCGAAGCCCCGACCATCGAGATCGTGGCCGAGTTTGACAAGTACGCCGCGCACTGGATCCGCCTCAAGCAGGTCCATCCGAGCCAGAAGGTGCTGGAGCGCAGCGACGGCAGCCTCGAAGTCAGCTTCAAGGTCAGCTCGATGGAGAACATCATGCGCTGGATCCTGAGCTTCGGCGAGCATGCCCGGATCCTCGCCCCGCTGGAACTGCAGGAGCGAGTGCGCCGCACAATCGGACGCATGAACTACCTGTACAACAGGTTCTAGGAAGGGAACAGGGATCAGTAGAGGCGCCTTCCAGGCGCAGTATGTCGGCGGCAGGATGCCGCTGCTACGGAATCGAATACATGAAGTGAGGCCGGAGGAGACTCCGGCCTGTTCATTGCCAGACTGAAACCTGGCCTCCTGCGAGTCTCCCTCAGCTTTTCTTCTTGCCGCGGTCCATGTCGTAGTCGACAGCACTGAGCGTCTTCGTGGCGTCGTCAATGTCGCCGCGGCTGAGCTTCTGCACGATCGTGCCCACCATCGTGGCGTCATCGCTGCGACCCGCGGCGTTCAGCGAGGCCTCAGCCTGCTGGATGATCATCGTGGCCGTGCCCACGTCGCTGGCCATCATCGCCGCCGCGCGCTTGAGGTTGGCTACAATGTCCTTCTCGCGCATCACCTGCTCCACCACCGGATCAATCCCGCCGAGGATGCTGTCGCGGTCGTCGGTGAATTCCACGATGAAGTCGCCCTTCAGGGTATGCTTCTCGCTCTGGCCGAAGTAGCGGAATGACAGCTCACTTTGCACCATGCGGAAGCGCGCCTTCGGGTGCGGCTTGGCGCCGAGCTGCATCAGCACCGGCAGGCTCTCCCCGTTAACGAGATCCGGCAGGTCGATCGTTACGGTATTGCCGCCCTTCGCGAACTCATGGCCGTAGACATTCGTGATCTCCACGTCCTTCGCGAGCTGCAGGCGCAGGCTGACATTCGTCGCCACCGTGCCGAACACGCTCTTGAGCTCCCGGTCGAAGACCTCCGGGATGTTGTCAATTGAGTCAATGTAGTAGTAGTTGCCGCGCGTATTCTTCGCGATGCCCTTCATCAGCTCCTCGTTGTACTCGATTCCGAGCCCGACGGTGGTGATGGTCGCACCCTTGGCGCGGTAATTGCGGGCCTCGGCGATGATGTCGGCATATTCCACGATGCCCTCATTGGCCTCGCCATCCGTCAGCAGAATCACGCGTGACAAGGCCTGCGGGGTGCCGACCTTCAGCAATTCCTCGGCGGCGGTGGCCATGCCGGCATACAGGTTGGTCGTGCCCTTTGGGCGGATGCGGCCCACATGCTGCTTGATAAGTTCGCGGTTCAGAACTCGACTGGCCGGCATCAGGACCTCGACGTTCTCACCGAAGGTCACGATGCTGAGCATATCCGCGTCCGTGAGCTGGTCAACGATCAGGCTGACAGCGGTCTTCACGCTTTCGATGGGCTTACCCTCCATCGAACCCGAGCGGTCAATCGCCAGGGCCAGGGCCACCGGCGCCCGGGCTTCCATCCCGCCGGAGAAGAAAGAGCGAATGTCGCCCAGCAGGTAGTTCTGCACGGTCTGACCGGTGAGGGCGTAGGTATTGTGCGCCCGCAGGTTGTATTCCACCACGGGCTTGACCTGACTCATGTCCACAGTAGCCACTCGACCGGCCAGCACCGTGCCGTCGGCACTGCTCTGGCTGACCACCACCGTGGCGTCCCCACTGGCCCCGGCCACCACCGTGGCCTCACCCTGGGCTACCCCGGGGGCGATGATCGTGGCGTCGGAATCCTGTTTGTCCGTCATGCGCTGCACCTGTCATTGAGCTTGCTACCGGGAGAAGCGGCCTGCTGTCCCGGTTTCTAGACCATTATAGGAGGGGTAGTGTTTCGTAGGAGATGTGGGAAGAAAATGAAAAAGGGACATCAGCGCTGCACGTGCGATGCCCCTGTGAAGTCCGATTATAGACTTTGCCTGGCCGATTGGATTACCCAATCCGGAAATTTCCACCGGAATATTGGAAAACCATATAGTCCATTGCCGGATACTTCTTCTGTACCTGCTCGCCAGGGCAGGCAGGTACTGATCGCAGGCAGGTTTCAGCTGATCCGGATGAGTAGAATGATTTACGACGAGCCTGCGCTGACAGCTCGATTTCCTCAAATCGCCCATCGCTGCCAGGGAAACCGGCATTCCGTTGAAAGCGTGCAGCCACTAAAATAGGGGTATTCCACGAAAGAACCATGGAGTTCCCATGTTCCGCAGAATTTTTCCGGCAGCAGTCCTGCTGCTGTGCTGTACCGTCACCAGCGCCTGGGCGCTGACGGACAATGTTGAGGTTTCCAGCCCCTGCATCAGTGCTGACGGCCAGTCCGTGTATTTCAGTGCCTGGGGTGATATCTGGGTTTCCGACCGCCATGCCACTGAAGCCTCCCGCCGCCTGACGAACAGCGTGGCCGATGACGACATGCCCATGCTCTCCCCGGACGGGAAGTGGCTGGCCTTCGGCTCGGACCGCTACGGCAGCTGGGATGTGCTGGTGATGCCCAGCAGTGGCGGCCAGCCCCGGCGCCTGACCTGGTCCAGCTCATCCGAATATCCCTGCGCCTGGAGCCCCGACGGCACGCGGATCCTGTTCTCCAGCGGCGATGACCAGACCTGGACCCCGACCCTGTTTGAAGTGGATCTCGACGGCGGTGCGCCGAGACAGCTCGGCGGACCGGACCACCTGGACCGCATCAACGGCTGCTACGCCGGGGACAGCGAGACCGTCGTCATGCAGCGCGGAGTGGGGGACTGGTGGCGGCGCAACTACCGCGGTTCCTTCACCTATGACATTTACACATATGAGCGGGGCAGCCATACCCTGGACAGACTGACTGCTTTTGACGGCCTGGATGCCTGGCCGCAGAGCAGTCCGGACGGGAAGACAGTTTTCTATGTGAGTGACAGCAATGGCAGCCGCAACATCTACCGGATACCGATCAGCGGCGGTGAGTCGAAGAAGCTCAGTGATTTCAACGGCAACGGCCCCACCAGTCTGCGCATCAGCAGCGACGGAGATGAGATCGCCTGCGAGGCCTTCGGTGAGCTGTGGCTTGTCAGCACGGATGGCAGTGGCAAGCAGCGGGTGCCGGTGCAGATCGCCGGCGATCCCAAACGCGAATGGCTGCTGGACTACGACGAGAACCAGATCAGTGACTTCCGGCTCTCCCCCAATGGCAACTACTTCCTGGCGGAGGTCGAGGGCGACCTGCACATCCTCAAGAACCCGGATGTCTACAAGGAGGATGAGAAGCCGGACCAGG
>JAHEFU010000083.1:0-7460 GCA_024645305.1 Planctomycetales bacterium | reverse complement strand
CCAGGACCTCTCGCGCACGCACCACATCATCAAGGATGCCGGCTGGGAGCGCCAGTTCTCCTGGCATCCCGAGGGCAAGAGTTTCGTATATGTCTCGGACCGCAGCGGGCAGAACGACCTGTACCTGTATGACCTGTTGACGGGCGAGGACCGGCGCCTGACAACGAGCAGGGAACCGGAATGGGCACCAAAGTTCGCACCGCAGGGTGAGCGCATCGCCTTCGTCCGTGGCAACACTGAGCTGCGGGTGCTGGATATGGAGGATGACACGGATGAGCTGATCTATCGCGGCAACCTCAAGCGCAATGACAGGGTTGCTGGATTCAGCTGGGCACCGGACGGCTACTGGCTGGCTTTCAGCGCGCACCAGGGCAACCTGTTCTTCGATGTCTACCTTGCCAACGTGGAGACCCGTGATCCGGTTGACATCTCCCAGACCCCAGACAGTGCCGGTGAACCGGTCTTCAGCCGTGACGGCAAGTGGCTGGCCTGGTCGCAGAGCAGCCAGGTCTTCGACGAAAGCAATGCCATGCTGCTGCGGCTCGTGCCGGAGGGTCCGACATATAACGACGAGCTGCTCTTCCCGGAGGACCAGCCCAAGGATGAGGAAGCTGAGGCCGGCGATGAGGACAGCACGGATTTCGGGGAGGAGGCTGAGGCTGCCCCGGCGAATGACGATGAAGCAGCTGATGATGAGGAAGTTGCTAAGGACGATGAGATCGAAGCCGAAGATGCAGAGGATGAAGCGGAAGAGGATGGACCGAAGTACGATCCGATTGAGATCGATTTCGAGCGCATCCATGAGCGTTATTTTGCCGTGGGTCGCCAGTTCGTGCGCAGCGGTGCGGAGCTGTTCGACTTTGACTCCAAGTACCTGCTGTATTCCGCCGGCGGTCCCGGCGGGGGCGGGCTGTGGGCCTACGATCTCGAGGATGGCAGCGACTCTGCTGTGGATGGCGGCTTCAACGGTGGCAACCTGCATTACGGCAAGGATGGCAAGCGCCTGTATTACAGCTCCCGCGGCAGCATCGGCTACCTGGAGCTCAATGGTAATCAGAAGCGTGGCCAGGGCAGCGTGCCAGTCACTGCCAAGGTGCACTTCGACCAGCGCGAACGCTGGGCCGAGGTGCTGCATGATGCCTGGCGCCAGATTGGTTACAACTTCTATGACAGCCACATGCACGGTATCAATTGGGACAGCATCCTGCCGAAGTACCAGACCCGGCTGGCGGGCATCGGCACGACGCGCGAGTTCAATCGCCTGCTGACCGAAATGGTGGGCGAGATCAACTCCTCGCATACCTGGGCCTACGTGCCGAACCTGGAGGGCAGCGCCGGACCCGCTGACAGCACGGGCTACCTGGGCGTGGACTACGACACGAGCTGGCCCGGCCCGGGCTGGCTGGTGGACCGGGTCCTGCGTGACGGACCGGCGGACGAAGTGGGGCACCGGCTGTACGATGGCGATGTGATCCTCGCCATTGACGGCCAGGAGATTCAGCCAACTGACAACCGCTTCGACCTGCTGCGCAACCGAACCGGTGACATCGTACGCCTGCGGGTGAAGAGTGGCGCGCCGGCGCTGGAGGCTGAGGCAGCCTGGCAGGCGAGGCAGGCAGAGGACCCGGCTGAAGCGAGTGCAAAAGACAAGGATGAGAAAGCAGGCCAGGATGAAGCGGAGATTCCCCTGACGGCTGACAACGGGGAGCGGGAACTGCTGCTGCGCCTGACCGGTTATGAGGGCAACCTGCGCTACCGGCAGTGGGTGGATGACCGCCAGGCCGAGGTGGACAACCTCAGTGGCAAGCGCATCGCCTATGTGCACATGCCCGGCATGAATATGCGGATGTACAACCAGCTCTTCCGCGAGATATTCGGCCCGCAGAAGGACCGCGAGGCCCTGATCATCGACGTGCGCTTCAACAATGGCGGCAACATCCACAACGAGCTGGCCGAACTGTTCAGCCGGCAGATGTTCGCCACCGTCAATCCACGCGGCGGACCCTTCAGCAAGGAGCCGGCCTTCACCTGGGAGCGCCCGGTGGTGATGCTGATCAATGAGCGGGCCTACAGCGACGGCGAGATCGTGCCGCATGTCTTCAAGCAGCTCGGGCTGGCAACCCTGATCGGGATGCCCACGGGTGGCAACGTGATCCGCTCCGGCGGGGTGAGCCTGATGGACGGCAGTGGGATCGCCACTCCGGCGGACGGCTTCTACATGTCAACGGGGCTCAATACCGAGCGCAACGGTGTGGAGCCGGACATCCGGGTGGAAATTGATCCGGCCCTGCTGGAGGATCACCGCGACAGCCAGGTCGAGGCCGCTGTGCAGTACCTGCTGGAACAACTCAATAAGTAGCGAAGCGGAGCACAACATGAAACGACTGCTGATCGCAGGCCTCAGCCTGCTCGCCTGCTGTCACTGTGCCATGGCGGCCACTGCACCGGAGGCCTTCATTGAACATGCCGCCATCAGCACTGACGGCCACACCGTCTGGTTCAGCGCCCACGGTGATATCTGGGCCGCACCCCGTGACGGCAGCGCTCCGGCCCGGCGCCTGACTGACAACGTGGCCTATGAAGACATGCCGATCCCCTCGCCGGACGGGAGCATGCTGGCCTTCCAGTCCAACCGCTTCGGCAGCCGAGAGGTTTTCGTGATGCCGGTGGAGGGCGGGGCGGCAACCCGTCTGAGCTGGCACAGTTACCATGACAACCTGCTGGCCTGGCAGCCGGACGGCAGTGGCCTGCTGGTGTCCAGCATCCGTGATGACTGGCCGGCCTATGCGCTGTGGGCCATCCCGCTCGATGGCGCTCAGCCTGAGCGGCTCACGGGGCCGGACCATGACGACCACGATTTCGCGGACTGGCTGGGCAGCGACGGCAGCATCATCTACACGCGGGGACCCGGCTACAAGTACCGCAAGCGGCATCACGGTTCCGATGCCTACGACCTGTGGAAATTCGATGCCGCGAGTCGGAAACACTCGGTCTTCGTGGAGAGCACCGGGCAGGACTGCTGGCCCCAGGTCAGTCACGATGGCTCTACCGTGTACTTCGTATCCGATCGTGACGGGACTGACAACATATATGAGATCGCCGCCACTGGCGGCCCGGCACGACAGCTGACCAGATTCGAGGATGACGGCCCGCAGTTCCTGCGCCTGAGCAGCGACGGTGATGAACTGGTGTTCACTGTCTTCGGCAGCATCTACGTGATGGAGCTGGCGAGTGCCGAGACCGCACGGATCAGCTACAGCCTGGAGACGGAAGCCAAGCATGCAGAACTGACTGAACAGTCCCTGCGCAACCAGGTGGAGGAGCTGGCGGTCAGCCCGGACGGGAAGTACTTCGCCCTGGTTGTCAATTCGGACATCCACCTGCTGAAGAATCCGGACAGCTATGAGGATGATGCAAAGCCTGACCAGGACCTGAGCCGCACGATCCCGCTGGTAACAAGTCCCGGACGCGAGAGGCAGATATCCTGGCAGCATGACGGCTACAGCATCTGCTACACCTCCGACCGCACGGGCGAGTATGACATCTACATGTTCGACCTGGCCACGGGGGAGGAGACGCAGCTGACCAAGACTCCGCTGGATGAGTCCCTGCCGCGCTGCTCGCCAGTGGATGAGCGCATCCTCTACCTGTATGGCAACCATGAAATGCGCGTGATGGAGCCGGGCAGTACGGACAGCCTGCTGCTGAGCCATGCCGAGCACCTGGTCGGACCCTTCGGTGACAACGGTTACTGGTCTCCCGACGCGGCCTGGGTTGCCTTCAGCGTGGCCCCGGTCTGGTGGAGTGAGGAAGTCTACGTGGTCCCCGGCACGGGCGGGGAGCGCATCAACCTCAGTATGACGCCTGACAATGAAAGTGGCCCGGTCTGGTCCCCGGACGGCCGCTTCCTCGGATTCAGCTTTTCCAGCTCGGATGATTATTCCAATGAATATGGGCAGCGGGCGCGTCTGCTGCCGCTGGAGCAGCGCGAACGGCATTACGACCCGCAGCTGCTGTTCGCGGAGGACCTGCCTGAGGACAAGCCTCTTGAGGCTATGGACGAGAAGATAGAGCCCACGGATGACGACGCTGCGGATGATGTTGCAGCAGCTGAGGACGATGCTGAGAAACCGGCTGAAGAAGAAACAATTGAGCCGGTGAAGATTGACTTTGATGAAATCGAGAACCGTAGCCGGACCATCCCGCCCTGGGGCGGCAATGCGGAATTCCGCCTGTTCATGCCGGACGGCGATGTGGCGCTCATTTCCCTGGATGATGGTGCGGACAGCATGCTCGCCGCGGTGGACACTGAGTCCTACGATATGGAGATCCTCGGGCCGGATGACATGCAGGACCTGCAGGTGACCGCTGACGGCAAGCGGATCTATGGCCTGTCCCGCGGGACGATCAGTTACATGGAACTGGACGGCCTGTCCCTGCGCGGGCAGGGCAGCATCGACGCCAGCAGCCGCGTTGTAGTTGACAAGTATGCCCTGCGCCAGCAGTCCTTCCTGGAGATGTGGCGCCTGCTGCGTGACAACTTCTATGATGTGGAGATGCACGGCACGGACTGGCCTGCGATCAGGCGCAAGTATGAGCCGCTGCTGGCAAGCGTGCCGACCGGTGAGGAATACACGATGCTGATGAACCGGATGGTGGGCGAACTGGCGGCCTCGCATTCCTGGTTCTTCAATTCTGAAAGCTCGGCCGAGGCAGCACCGCAGAGCACGGGCTCGCTGGGCATCGAACTGGACGAAACATATCCCGGGCCCGGCTGGCTGGTGGCTTCCGTGCTGCGCGGCTCACCGGCCTGGCAACGGGGCAGCGAACTGTTCCCCGGGGATGTGATCCTCTCGGTAGACGGCGCTGCCGTCGGGCCGCAGACGCAGCGTGAACGGCTGTTCAATGACACGCCGGGAGAGCTCATGCTGCTGGAGGTGCAAAACGGTGCCCCGGCGCGGGACTGGCTGGCCCTGCAGGAGGATGCGCAGGAGGAAATCCCGTTGACACGCGAAGTGTCAATCATCCCGGTCAGTGTGGGCCGGTTATTCGGATCAAAGTACGAGGCCTGGGTGCGGGAGAACCGCGCAATTGTCGACGAGCAGGGGAAAGCTCGCATCGGCTACCAGCACATTGAAAGCATGGGCTTCCGCTCGCTGGCACGTTTCCGCCGCGAGCTGTACACCCTGAACCATGACAGGGAAGCGCTGATCATCGACGTGCGCTTCAACGGCGGTGGCGACATCTACGCCCAGCTCTACGACATCATCACCAACCGGAAGCTGTTCAGCTCCAGGACGCGCTTCGAGCAGTGGCGCGACACCCCGGAATGGCAGTGGCAGGGGCCGATCGTGGTGCTGATCAACGCCCATTCCTACAGCGATGCCGAGGATTTCGCCCACATGATGCAGGAGCAGCAGCTGGCGACGATCGTCGGGGAGGATACCGGTGGCAACGTGATAGCGGTCACCGGCGTGGGACTGGCGGACGGCAGCTTCTTCGGGATGCCGATCGAGGGCTGGTACCGCCTGGACGGGCGCAACATGGAGGGCTTCGGCTGCCCGGCTGACATCTATGTGCATATCGACCCCAACGCGTTGGCAGAGGGCCGTGACAACCAGCTGGAGGCAGCGGTCAGTGAACTGCTGCGCCAGCTTGGCGACGATTCCGGGAAATAGTGGAATAATCTGGCAATCGCTGGTATACTGCCAGCGGCAAGGAAAAAAGAGGGCGGCCCCGCGGCTGCCCTTTTTGATTTGCCATCTCGCTCATCGCTCGATGGTCTGACCCTGCGCTGAAAGCAAGTTTCAGCGGGTCGGGTGGAAGTAGCTGTGTTGCCAGTGACCTACCCCCTGTAACGTGCAATCAGTGAGAAGCTGTGCTTTGAACTGGATTGCAGACCCGCGAGTGCTTGCATGAGCGGGAAGACGAATCTGGTCTGGCGCTGCGGCGAAACAAGTTCCGCCGGGTCGCGCTGGAATCCCGGTGCCGCGACGCGCAGCTTCGCTGGCAATGAATCGCAGATTGAGATGATTGCAGCAGAGCTTGCGTCGCTACGGCTTGGCCTTTGCAACGCAGCTCCGGATCCCGGAACCTGGTCCGGTCCCAAAGTCCTGTTTTTGCTTTTTTGGTTTGAGTTCCGAATATTTCCTGCACGGTTCCTTCGGCTGCATCAGCCGGCGGGGCTGATACGGTCAGGGGCAATTGACCGTGCTCATATGGAAAGGCCGGATTGCGGCTGGACGGGTCTCCCGTCACAGCCCGCGGATGCGGCAGGGAAGGCATTCCCTGTGGCATGCCCTGGAGCAGATTGCTCCGGGCATGTCACACCGAGGATCATGGAGTTAACAACGAAACTTACGGCCATGTGTACGCGCTGATTCCCGCAGGAAGTGTTACTCCTCAGATAGGTTGAATTCCGGTAAGATCTCTGCATGGCTGGAATGCGGGACAGAATCCGGGCCTTATATATTGGTACGACACTTGCAATGTTTGCCAGTCTCCTGCTTGGCGCCTGTGGATCCGGAGGCGAGCGTATCCCGTCAGCGGATCAAACACAGGATTCCCTAGTGCAGTCTGCGCTTGGACGCACTGTTCCGGTTATCCCCGATACAGAAATCGCTCCACCTGCTGCCGTTGATGCCCCGGAATTGTCGGAGTTGCAAAACATCCTCGACAGTGAGCTGGAGCGCCTGGGCATCGATCCCGAGCGCGAACCCGCCAAGGCTCCCTCGAGGGATCGCAATGCCGTGTTTGACCTGGTAGTCTCCTATCGGTCCACCAGAAGCGGGGCCACCCTGCACTGGACCGAGCGCATGGTGGGTGACTATGACATGAACGGCGAGGTCAACGTGTCTGACCTGACGCCAATCTCCCAGCGCTGGAAATACACGGTTGATCACCTGCCCCCACAGGAGGCCAACGGCTTCCTCTGCTGGCCGGCCGGCCATCCGCTCAACGGCGGCTTCAGCGGCGTCCTGCAGGGTTATCCGGGCTGGAACACGCCGGCGGACCAGTGGCGCACGGCCCGGGTGGACGGCGATGACAACGGCGAGATCAATGCCGGGGACATCACGCCCATCGCCCAGCAGTGGCATGAGCGCCTGGACAGCTACCGCGTCTACCGTCGGGCTCCCGGGGAGGATGAGTTCAGCATGCTGCGGCTCGGGGAGGAGGACACATCAAGCATCCCGCGCAGCATCCGCTTCAAGCCCGGGGCGACCGCACCTGACAACGCCTGGCCTTACCGCCTGCACTATGCCGATGTGACGATCCAGCCGGGGCTGTACGAGTACTACCTGGCACCCTATGACAGCGTGAATGACGACGAAGGCACGCCCTCACCCGTTGTCACGATCAACTTCGATGACAGCTCCCCGCCGCCGCAGCCCGAGGGCAACGAGCCTCCCGTGATCAGCGTGGTGGCGGATGTCACTACGGGCGACGCCCCGCTGCGGGTG
>JAHEFU010000277.1 GCA_024645305.1 Planctomycetales bacterium | reverse complement strand
TGCCGATTTAAACATTAGAATTACTGGAAGATCTTTCTTGGCTTTGAGGCCTTAATTACCTTTATGGGTTTTGTGGTTAATTACCGTTGTCAGCTTTACAGCTAACAGATAATTATCCCTGCAACGTTTGCAACACCCTTTATAAATCTCCAGCTGAATCGCATGAATAGTAATCAGCTCTGTGAACTTTGTGTTATCTGTGGTTAACCCTCTTTGCGCTCGTTGTCAGAATAAATTCTGACCTCCGAAGTTTGTCCGGATTGCTCCGGACCTACCCTATCTGCCGACATTTACCTCGACTGTGTCCGCATAGGCCACCATGCCGATGACGACGGGGTTGATGCGTGTCTGCTGGAAGATTATCTTCTGGATCACGTTCTGGATGTTGTTCGTCAGCTGCAGGCGGTATTCGGGGGCCCGCATCTTGTTGCGGTGCACCGAGTTGACAATCGCTTCCTCGATGCGCTCGAACAGGTCCGGGGCCTGGCTGGGCTGCAGGAAGCCGCGGCCCATCAGTTCCGGCTTGCTGATCACCTCGCTGCCGTCCGCGCTGAGCACCACGTTGAACAGCAGCATGCCGGCCTGCGCCAGCGCCAGGCGCTCGTTGAGCACACGGCGGGATACGTCAGCCCCCTCACCGGCGATGTAGACCTCGCCGGCCTTGAAGCTGCCCTCCAGCTCCCACTGGCCCGGCTGTATCTTGTAGATCTTCCCGAGTTCGGAGATGATGATGTTCTCCTCGTCGTAGCCCCAGTGCATTGCCAGCTTCTTGAAGCGCATCTGGTGGCGGAAGTAACCGTGCGTGGGCAGCAGGTATGTCGCATCTGCCAGGTCCACATAGCGACGGATCTCATCCTGGTAGCCGTGTCCGGAGACATGCACACCGGTGGTCGTGCCGTAGATCACTTCGGCACCCTGGCGGAACAGGTCGTCAATCACTGAGAAGATGGCAATCTCGTTGCCGGGGATCGGTCGCGCGCTGAAGATGAAGAGGTCGTTCTCCATCACGTGGATGAAGCGGTGCTCCTGATTGGCGATGCGCGCCATGGCGGCCATGGCCTCGCCCTGGCTGCCGGTCAGCAGCACCATCACGTTGTTGGGCTTCATGCGCTCCAGTTCGTTGGGGTTCAAAAGCGTGTTGGGCGGAACCTTCAGGTAGCCCATGTCCTGGCAGACCGCTACATTGTCAACCATCGTCCGGCCGACCACCAGCACCTTGCGCTTCTGGCGCACGGCGACATCGATGGCCTGCTGCAGGCGGTGGATGTTACTGGCGAATGTCGTGATCAGGATGCGGCCGTCATGCTCCGCCACATAGTTGTCGAGGTTCTCGAAGATCGAGGTCTCGGAGGCGCTGTGTCCCGGCTGCTCGATGTTGGTCACGTCAATGCTCAGGGCGCAGACGCCCTCGCGGCCGATGCGCTCCAGCTTGGCGAAGTCAGTCAGCTTGCCGTCAACCGGTGTGGGATCGAACTTGAAATCACCGCTGTGCAGGTACCAGCCCTGCGCGGTCTTCACAGCCACGCTGCATGTTTCCGGGATGCTGTGGGTCACGCGGATCGTGGCGACCTGGATGCCGCTGATCTCGAAGTCATCACCGGGGGTGAACTCGATCAGCCGGACGTTGGCAATCGCGAACTCCTGCAGCTTGCGCCTGAGCAGGGCCAGGGTGAAGCGGCTGCCGTAGACCGGCGGCGGGGTCTTCAGGTCCTGCAGCAGGTAGGTCAGCGCTCCTATATGGTCCTCATGGCCATGCGTCAGCACGATGCCCTTGAGCTTGTGCTGGTTCTTGACGATGTGCGTGAAGTCCGGGATGACGATGTCTATCCCGAAGGAATGCGCATCCGGGAAGGACATGCCGACGTCAATGAGCAGCATCTTTCCCTCGATGTCAAGGGCGTAGCAGTTCTTGCCGATCTCACCGACTCCGCCGATGCTCATCCAGCGCAGGCTGTCCTGTTGGTTCATGTATCAGTTGACCTCTATCTGCCGGAGCGGATCACCCGCGAGGGAGATCGTGCTCGGAGCAAATATGAATATGTTCCGTGTCACTTCCCAGACCTTGCCGTCAACGGCGGCCACAACGCCGCAGAGGTAGTCCACCACCCTGCGGGCTTCATCCATGTCCACCGCAGCCAGTTCGTTAACATCAAGCACCATGGCCTGCCTTGTCATCAGGTAACCGGCATACTGCTTCAGGCTGAAATTTGTAGCACCACCGGCATCCATCTCGGGCCGGACCACGAACAATGTCGCGTTCTCGGCATCGGGCATGCTGATGATCCTGTCCGTTTCACTAGCAGTTTCAATACTGGCAACGGCGGATGCCTCGCCGGGATACTCAAGCATGGTTTCATGCTCGTGTTCATCCTCGGCGCCAAGCATGCGCCATACCCCATTCCAGATACTCATTTTCCCTCCAGCCCCTTGAACAGGGCAGTGCCAATCCGGATCATATTCGAGCCTTCCGCAAGAGCCAGTCTGTAATCCTGGCTCATCCCCTGGGAGAGGACATCGAATGGCGTAGCCGCCGGAAATGACGCGGCTATTCTATCAAACATGGCCCTCATCTGTCCAAATGCGCGGGCCGTTTCACGGGTGAACTCAAGCTCTGAGTCAAATGCCTGTGGTCCTGCCGGAATAGCCATCAGGCCACGTACCTGCAGGCTGGGACACTCGGCGCTGATGAATTCCAGCGCCGGATCCACCTCCTGGGGCAGGAAACCGCTCTTTTGCGGCTCTCTTGAGATGTTGACCTGCAGGAGCACATCAAGCTGTTTTCCTGCCTCTACAAGCTCCGCATTGAGCATCCTGGCCACTTTTAGCCGGTCCAGGGCCTGGAAACAGTCGAAAGCGCCCGGAATCAGCCTGAGCTTGCGGGTTTGCTGGGGTCCGATCAGATGCCTGATGAACCTGAAGCCTGCGTCCCGCAAGCCGCTGAAGCGCTCAGCTGCAGTGGGCAGCAGGTTTTCACCCAGTTCCGTGGCTCCCGCCTCCAGTAACAGGCGGACCTGCTCAAGGCTGGCGTACTTGGTCACACAGACGAGCCGCACCTGCCTGCTGCCGGCCAGCTGATCTATTTCCCCACGGATTCTGCTGAGATTCGCGGAAACAATCCCGGCTTCTGCGAAGGACAAGCTTACTTCTTGATACGGCGCAGGAAGGCCGGGATATCCAGGTCTTCATCGGCGTCTGCGCCCCCGCTGGAGCTTGCCTTGGCACTGGCGGAGGAAGCTCCCTCAGCCGTCTTGCTGGGGCTCACATTGCCTGGGCTGTCTTCAT
>JAHEFU010000082.1 GCA_024645305.1 Planctomycetales bacterium | reverse complement strand
ATCTGCGGAATCATAGTAGGCAATGCCGATTCGCGTGCTGCCCAAGGGGCTGGTAATGGAAGTGATGGCAGTTTCATTGTCTATCTCCACATTCTGCATTATCCGCTGGCTGTTGAACTGATAGACCGGATATGTGACGGTCGCCTGGCTGATGTTGCCTGCCTCGTCACGGACACGGACGCCTGCGCTCTGCAGGCCCTGCGTAAATGATGAGTAGGTGGCTGTGTCCTCAGTGCCGAAAGAAGCATAAGAACCGTTGCCGTCGACATCCCAGGCATACTCCAGTACACCAGACTCAGGGTCGAAGCTGGATGAAGCATCAAGAAGGATGTCAACCGGGCTGTCGTCAATGCCCATGATCACGAATGCGGGACTCAGCGTGAGGTTCGCCACCGGTGCCAGGTCCTGTGTATTGCCGCCGTCCACGAAGATTCCGACGGTGTCCACGTCCCAGGCTCCCTGGTCGTCAATCACCCTGAGGCGGGCATTGTAGAAGCCTGGCGCGGTGTACTGGTGGCTGGCGATGAGCTGATCCGTCGTCGATTCAGCATATGCGTCATAGATGCCGTCGCCGTCAAAGTCCCAGCCGCCACCGACAATCGTACCGTCGAAATCCGTGCTTTCAGTGCCGTCAAAGTCCACGTCAAGGGGCGCGGGGCCGCTTGAAACGGAAACACTGGCGCTGGCAACCGGGCGGCTGTTGGAAGTCACAAGCAGGCTGACACCACCGAGTGCCATGCGGTCTCCTCCGCTGTCACTTGAGATCACCGCAGGACGGATCAGGCCGGTGCTCAATGTCGGCAGACTCTGCACCGTACTGGTTTCGCCGGTCAGCTCAAATGCCCCGTCACCATCAAGGTCGTAGTCGAACAGCAGGTCTGTAGTTTCGCCTGACACCGTGAGAGTGGCAATGGCATTGCGGGGGACATCATTGCTGCTGACCTGCACGCTGATCGCCGGAGCCGTCCCGGGCAGCGGCACGGCGGATATGAGATCGGACGGCGCGCTTTCATTGCCATTGTTGTCAACTGCAGTAATCCGGACGAAGCTCAGACCGCTGAGTCCACTGAGCACATGGCGCGTGTTGCCCTCCACGAAGCGCTCATGCCTGACTCCTGCTGCGTTGGGGGAGATGAAGCTGCTGGCTGAGTAATGGATCCGGTATCCGGCCAGGTCGGGGGCCGCCACCGGGTCCCAGCTGAGGGCCATGCCGCCTGCGACTGCCGTGCCCGTCAGGCCGGTTGGCGTGGCCGGAGCGGTGCCATCCGCACCGCTCAGGCTGTCAGTGCTCAGTCCCAGCACATCGACGCTGCTGTCCCCGCTGACGAGGATGCCCACGAACAGGTTGTCAAATTCAGATGTATAGTCCCCGGCAGCAAACACATCCGCTCCGGAGGTGTCACTGCGCACCAGGCGCACGTGGTGTTCGCTGTAGGGGCCGTGCCATTCCCAGCGTCCGCTGGCATAATTGCTCAGCCCGACGTAGTATTCGCTCGGAGCACCGCTGGAGTCCGGCAGGATATTGACATCACAGGCCAGCGCTCCCGGCTGGAATCCGCCCATGGGCAGGCGGTACAGCGCATAGCTCACAGCGTCACCGGCCCCGCTGTTATCACCGAGTCGGCTGGCACTGCCGGCATCGACAACGCTACCCCCTTCGAGGAATCGTTCGGTACCTGCCGTGAATTCAGAGGAGGCATCCAGCGCAAAAGCCTCGCGGCCCCGTTCCCAGGGCTGGATCCCGTCTGCGGGCAGATTGGCCGGCAGCTGCAACTCCGGCCCGGGCGCTGCCAGGTTCTCCACCTGGCCGCCAGTTCCGCAGGCTGCGAGCAGCATGCCCAGGATCAGCAGCGCCCCAAGCCGGGCGCGTGTATACGGATGAATCATGTCAGGCTCCCTGGTCCTAAGACCCATTCTCATTAAGAGCCTAATGTAGCACGCAGCATCGATAGCGGCCAAACGCCTCAGTCCACGTTGAAGTCCAGGCCCTCCTCGGGGCTGAAGATATGCCGGCGGCGGCTGCCGTGCTCCTCGATCGTGAACATCCAGCCCACGAGCTCGCCGACGTGCAGCTCCACGCTGCCGGCCTGCTCATGCACGATGAACAGGTTGCGGTAGTCATAGACGCTGCCCTTGCCGCCCATCCCGCCCTCGCTGGCGACGAGGTGGTGCGTCAGGGCCCCGGCGATGCGCTTCTTCCAGTGCAACAGGTTGCGCTCCGTCAGTTCCACGCAGCCGTTGTCAATGAAGCTCTGCCGGCCGGCGGGATCCGCCAGCAGCTCGCCGATGCTGCGGCCGGGGTAGGCCCGCATCAGGGCCACGATCGGCCCGAACAGCAGGCGGCCATCCGGGGTGGCGATCGGGATCCCGATGGAGAGGATCCGCGAACGCGCCCGCTTGTCCCCCTGCACGCCGCTGACGACACGCTCCAGCAGGTTGGCGGCGTTGTAGAGCTTGTCAAACAGTTCCAGCCGCTCGGCGCGGCCGGCCGGTCCCGGCTTGAGCACGCGGAACAGCAGCTCCCCGAGCCCGGCATGGGTCTTCAGCAGGCTGCCTTCCCACAGCAGCTTGGACAGCCGCGGCGGTCCGAGCAGCTCGAAGGCCACACTCTCCTCGCCGCTCTCGCGCTCCAGGCGCTCCAGCTGCTCCAGCGCCATGTTGCGCATCACGCCGCCGCGATAGCTGGAGTCCTGCACCACACTGGACAGCCCGCTGACAACGTCGTGCCCGGTGCTCTCACCGAGGATCTCCTCGATGGCAGCGCGGGCCACGTCCTCAGGGGTCACCAGCTCCATCTGCTCGATGCTCGTGATGGCGGCGAACTCCCCGGCGCTGAATACGCCGTTCTCGCCGGTGTCAATGAACACACTTTCAAGGTTGCGCCCCGTGGCCTGCGCCGGGGCCTGGGCGAAGCTTTCCGGCGGGCCATCCAGCGGCAGGCCGCTCTCCAGCTCGCAGTCGTACATCGCGATGGGCTGGCCGTGCTTGCGGATCTCGGCCTTGCCAATGCTCTTCCAGCCGATCAGGGCCGCCGGTTTGATTTCCTTGATCACCGGGTTGCCGCGCGTGCGGTTCATCAGCATGTAGATCATGCTGGCCGCCCCGGCCACCGCACTCTTTGACAACAGTGTGCGGCTGGGCTTGCTTTCACTGTGGGTGTAGGGAATGTTCAGGCCCATGCCGCCGGTGCCGGTCGTGCCGATCTTGAGGTACAGCCCCGTGCCGGCCTGCTGCATCCCGTCACTGAGGATCTCGATGTGCCGGATCAGCGCCGGCAGGGCCGTTGACATCATCAGGCGCTGGGCCACGCTGACGTTGTCAGCCTCCTCCACGCCGTGGTCGTTGTCATGGATCCAGCCCTTGGCCAGGGAGAAGATGTCCTGGTAGGCCAGGCCGGTGGCGGTGTTCACGCAGTCAATGATGATGTCCGGCCTGTGAGCCTGGCAGACGCGGTTGATGAACATCTCTGCCCGCTGCTCATCCGAAAACTCGTTGTAGTCGCGGAAGATGAAGCGCACGTACTGGTCGGCATAGCGCTTCTCGTCCTCACTGCTGTCCCGCGCGGCCTGGCGCAGCTTCTCCAGCTCGCTCGTCAGCAGCATGTTGCCATGCTCGGCGATGAACTCGATGCGCGCCGCGGGCTGCCAGCGCTGCTGCCAGCGCACGCAGTCCGTCACGCAGCTGTCGGCCTCCTCCTCGAGCATGGAGCACAGCACCATCCGGCTCGGCGAAAATGAACGCAGGATCAGCCGTGAAATAGCGCTGCCGCACTGCCCGTAGGCTCCCAGGATCAGGATGCTCTTGTCATTGATGTCCATGCAGTTACCCCTGTGGATATGTCAGATCCAGCATAACTGTGATCAGCAGCGAACCCGCATCCATGCTGGCAGCTGCTGATCCATTCGAGAATATCATCCGCAACACGAATTGTGAATCGATTCACGTAATTAAACCGGGTCTCATTCAGTCCTGTGGACAGGCCGGGTATTTGCTTCGATCCGCAGGAAGCAGGTGAGGAAGTCCGGCAGGGCCATCATCAGCATGTAGTTGAAGCGGGCGATGAAGAATCCAGAGACTGCTGCCAATGCTGCGATCAGCAGATAACCGCCCATGACCAGGACCTTGTTCCCTGCACCGCCTGACGCTTTCAGGACGCCCATCCCACCACCGATTATCACAAGCACTACAACCAGAGTCACAAGCAGATTGATGACGTAGCACCACAAGGCCGAAGCCTGCATCCATGAGATGTAGCGAAGTGCATAGGGATACTCCCCACTCAGTGGCTTGAGGTTGCTCGTCACATAGGAAAGTGCCGAGCTGGCAGCACCGGCAGCATCAAAGTGTGAACCGCCTGTTGGCTGCTGGCGGAACTGTCGGGCGGCTGCGGCTGCATCTTCGGCAAGCAGGGGGACGATCCCCTGCAGCGATGACTGGCAGCGCTTGCAGCTGTTGTCAATCGGCTCATTGAGGAAGCCGCATTCATTGCAGACGATGTATTGCATGATTCCCCTCCGCGGTTGGAGTTCCACAAACCGTACGTGAACAACATGTATTGCACAGGATACACCGCACCCGCGCTACAATTCGGGCATGGCAAATGCCTCATTCAAGCTCGACAACGGCCGCCTGGTCGGCAATGACCACCGCCTGCTGCTGCTGGCGGGTCCCTGCGCCATCGAAAGCGCGGACATGTGCCAGCTGGTGGCCGGGAAGATGAAGGAACTGACGGACTCGCTGGACATCGGCTACGTCTTCAAGGCCAGCTTCGACAAGGCCAACCGCTCCAGCATCACGAGCTTCCGCGGTCCCGGCATGGAGGAGGGCCTCAGGGTGCTGCAGTCCGTCAAGGACACGATCGGCGTACCGGTGGTGACGGACTTCCACGATGCCTCCCAGGCCGCACCCGTGGCCGAAGTGGTGGACATCCTGCAGGTGCCGGCCTTCCTCTGCCGCCAGACCGACCTCTTGGTCGCCGCCGGGCGGACCGGGCGGGTTGTCAATGTGAAGAAGGGCCAGTTCATGGCGCCCTGGGACATGGACAACGTTGTCAGCAAACTTGGTGAGGGCGGCTGCGAGCGCGTGATCGTCACGGAGCGCGGGGCCAGCTTCGGCTACAACAACCTGGTGGTGGACTTCCGCAGCCTGCTGTACTTCCGCAAGAAGAACATCCCGGTCTGCCTCGATGCCACCCACAGCGTGCAGCTGCCCGGCGGGGCCGGCACCAGCTCATCCGGCGAGCGGGAATACGTGGAGGGCCTGAGCTACGCGGCGGTCAGCCTCGGGATCAGCACGCTCTTCTGGGAAGTCCATCCCTGCCCGGATGAGGCCATGTGCGACGGACCGAACCAGCTGTGGCTGTCTGATGTGGAACGCATCCTGACCCGCGTCCGTGAACTGGATGACTGGGCCAAGCGGGCGGGCTGAACCAGCCGGCCTAGCGCAGCTCCCGCACCTGCTCCCGCAGCTCGGACTGGTTCATCGCGCCGATGACCTTGCGCACCAGCCGGCCGCTGGAGTCGTAGAAGAACGTAGCCGGGATCGGGCCGGGATTGTATTCCTTGACATCCCGGGCCAGGCCGAAAGCTTCCGCCGGCCAGCCCTGCTTGTGCACGAAATCCAGCGGCGGCATCTGCCCCATTTCATCCGCTGCGAGGAACAGCCAGTTCACACTATCCATGGTCTCGGCCCGCACTTCGAGGAATTCAGGTAACTCCTGAATGCAGGAGCCTCACCACACGGCCCACAGGTTGACAACCAGTGGCTTGCCGCTGAAGTCGCTGAGCTTCGCTTCACCGGTGGTGAAGCTGTTGAAGTGGAGGTCCACCAAAACCTCCTCCTCCACCTTGTCCGGCGGGGGCAGGTTGCCACCGGTGGTCCGGCGCTGCTGCGGGGCATCCTCCGGCAGCTGGGCCACGACGCCTTCATCTTCAGTGCCGGCCCGCTCCTCGGCAGCCTTGTTGCAGGCCGTAAGCAGGCTCGCCAGCAGGATTGCCAGGGCCAGGCCCAGGTACTTGCCAGTCATGATTCCATCCCTCCGCAACTTGCTTGCTGATTCATGCATGGTATTCATCGCGCCGTCCGCTAAAGAGTCGGGCTACATATCGTCAAGCGAAAAGCGCTTGTCCTTGAGGCTCGTGTCCACAGAGATCGTGCTGATCACATCCACGACGCCCTCCTGCTGCCTGGCGATGTTCTCCGCGCGGGTCTTGAGTTCCTCGCGGGAGACGATGCCGGTGATACGCACCTTGCCGGCATGCACATCCTCCACGGCCAGCTGCTCCTGCATCAGTTCCACATCGGACTTCCAGCTGATCTCAATGGCGGACTGCAGGGCGCGGTCCTTGGCTATCACGCTTTCCTCCAGGCCGGGCACCCGTGCAGCTTCCTGCACCTTCTTCTGGGAGTCCGGGCTGGGACAGCCGTACAGCAGGGCCGCTGCGCCGAGCAGCAGCAGGTAGTTGATTGTTCGCATTGCATATCCTCTCATTGCCCGCTACATGGTAACAGAGCGTCAGCTCCCGAGCCAGACTGCCACGAAGTGGTTCAGGCGCGAGCCGTCATCCGTCCCGCTGAGCACCAGCTTCCCGGAGGGGAAGACGGTATAGCGCTCGGAACCGTAATCCGCCACCAGGCACCATCTGTTGGGACGCAGCTGCCAGCCACTTTCTTCAGCCAGGCGCCGTGCCAGGCCCGCCATATCAATGTCCGTACCCAGTTCCAGCTCAAAGCGGCCCTCGCTGCAGGCCGCCACTGCCTGCTGGTCATACTGTCCGCCAAGGAAGTCGTAGTTCCCGCTGCAGGCCGGACAATCCGGCTGCGGGCCGCTGAGCTGCAGGCGCTGGATCCGCCAGTCCGGCAGGTCCAGGGAGTACAGCGCATCATCCTCCGCCGTGAATGTCGCGCCGAGGATCCGCCCGGCCTGTTCCAGCTGGAGCGCATTGGCAACACCGAGCAGCGGGGGGAAGACCCCTTCCGCGCTGCAGGTGGGCACGCTGCCCGGCGGCGGGGGATCACGCAGCAGGCAGCGCAGGCAGCCCGTCACACCCGGCAGCACAGCGCGCACGGACAGTTCGCCGCGCACCACTCCGGCGGACAGCCAGGGGATGCCGCTGTGCAGGGCATGGTCGTTGACAATGTAGCGCGTGAAGTAGGAATCCAGGCCGTCGAACAGCAGCGTGGCTCCCGCGCAGAGTGTGGCGATGTTGTGGCGCGTCAGCTCCGCGAACTGCGGGTCCAGCTCCACGGCCGGATTGATGGCGGCCAGCACCTCAGCCGCTGCCTGCACCTTGGGCAGTCCCTGGCTCGCATGCTGCTCCGTGAACAGGGCCTGGTGCCCGAGGTTCTCGCAGCCCACGGTATCGCGGTCGATGAGCGTCAGCTTGCGCACGCCGAAGCGCGCCAGCAGCAGGGCCAGTCCGCCGCCCAGCCCGCCGAGCCCGATCAGCACGCAGTGGCTCTCCTGCCAGCGCGGCAGGACCGCCCCCAGCGGGGCGTAACGGGAGAGGCGGCTGTAGCGTTGTTCAGGATCCATGCTGCTGTAATACAATAACAGCCATGGGCATATTGAACTTCCTGCTGATGATCCTGATAGCCGGAGTAATCGGCTATGCCGCCAGTGCGCTGATGGGAGCGCGGCGGATGCACATCCTCGCGGTGGTCGGCCTGGGTTTCGTCGGCACACTGGTCGGCCCCTGGCTCGCCAACTTCCTGCACCTGCGTGAACCCATGCCCATCCTCGTGGGCGGCACACCATTCTCACTGGTCTGGAGCATCGTTGGCGCGGCACTGGTGGTGGCCATTGTCAGCATGATCCGCAGTCACTGAGGGACGAGGGATTAGGGACGAGGGATGCGGGACGAGGGATGCGGGACGAGGGGAGGTCCGGAGCAATCCGGACAATCAGGTCGGAGTTGGGAGTGGGGAGTGGGGAAAGTCGGTAGCGGCGTCGCCTCGCGGCGCCATGGAGTGATTGCCTCATTCCACTCAAAGCAATCGGGCCTGGCAACATGCACTGCCACGCGGATAAAATATTGCATGATCGGATCATCCCGCGTGCTGGTCCCGCAAGGCGGGACCGCTACCCCTGCTCCTGTTGCATTACGGTGATTTGATCGGCTGCTGGGAGCCGCCTTTACAGTTGCCAGAATAAATTCTGGCCTCCGATTAGACGCAGTCAATAGGCGTAGCTCTGAAGTCGCGGCTACCGATACATGATGAAGATGCAACTTCAGGCCGACCCGCTGAAGATGCAACTTCAGCGCGACCCAATCAGGCTTAGCCTGATTGCAGCGCCAGGCCAGCGAGCCCTTGGGTGAGCTGGAAGATCAATAAAGGATGTAAACCGTGACGTCGCGGCGGCCCCACTGGAGGCATTCCTCCACGGTCAGGAAACCGAGGTCGATGTCGTGGCCGTCAATCGCGCTGCCACGGTCCGCGGCCACGGCGTAGCCGTAGCCCGCGATGTACAGGCGGGTGCCCAGCGGGATCACGTCCGTATCCACGGCCACCACGCCGTAGCCGGCCTCGGTGCCGTTGCAGGTGTAGCCCGTGGCCCACTTGCCACAGCTCACCGGTCCCGGCTCATAGGCCGTGGCCTCCATTGTGATCTTCTTCTTCCAGCGCCCGGGGGGCTCCATCAGGTCGGATGGCGGCAGGCGGTGGTTGAGGATTTCCTCCACGCTCGGGCCGTCCTCATTGCTCAGGCTGTGGTACTGCACCACGCGGGTCGGCTGCATCGCGCGCACCACCCGGTCATGCTGGCGGCGGCCGACCTCGCGGCCGTTGTGGAAGAACACGGTGCAGGTGCTTTCCACGATTCCGTCGCGGCCGGGGCTGTCGATTGCCAGCTTCTCGGCACCGAAGTGCCAGGCTTCCACGATCTCCACGGAGACGGGAATCGTGCGCATGCTCACGCCGCGCGTGACACTCAGGCCATCCAGGAACACGCTCATGCCGTCATTGAGGGCGGCATTAACGGGTGGATCGACGAAAGCATCCTGCGGCAGGCTGATTGACAGTTCATCCAGGAAACCAGCGACCGTGGTCGCATGGCTGTTCAGCGGAATCACTTCGTTGGCAAGGTGCACACGGATCTGCTTGTTGTCTTCGCCCTGTGCAAATGCCGGCACAAGACTTCCCACTAACACCCCGAAAACGCACCACCCGAAGAACCGCCTGATAAGCCCATGACTCATCTGCTCTTCCTCCTGCCCGGCGTGCCGGGCATGGGGGGAAATATAGCACCCGGATCAGGCTCCGGCAAGCAAATTCATCCTGATTCCACAATTAAACCTTCGTTAAATCCGGAATTGAATTACAAAAGTTATCCACAGAGGTTAAATATATAGCATAACAAGTTAATAAATAATCCCTTTTCATGGAATATTCCGCTTGTTATCATCGCAGGATACGGTGCTTTTCAGCGATTCATGAGCTCAGTGCCCGCCAGGAAACGCCGCAAAGCCACCAGTAGATTGGCCATATCCGCCGGAGTGACCCCGCTGACACGTCCGGCCTGTCCCAGTGTGGCCGGCCGCGCCCGCGTGAGCAGCTGGCGCGTGCTGATCAGCAGGCCCTCCACGCTGTGGAAGTCGAACTCCGCCGGGATGGGCAGCTCGCTGTGCCCGCGCACCTTCTCGATTTCCGCCCGGGCCCGCGCCAGGTAGCCCTCGTAGACGATTTCCACCGCCATATGCTCCCGCGCCATCAGCCAGCGCTGCAGCTCCCGCAGTTCCGGCGGCGGCCCAGCATCACTGCGGCCCAGCCTGCCACTGTGCGGGTTGGCAATCACTTCCCCGAGCTCGATCTGGCTGTCCATGTAGCCGGAGACCCCCACCGCCGGGGCATCCAGGGAACTCCCCAGCGGACGGTCAAAAGCCGTGGGCCAGCGCTGACTGCCAACGGGACAGGTGGGGCGCAGCTGGCCTGGGCTCACCTGCAGATTGTCATCAGGCTGCTCCTGCAGGATGTCCAGCAGCTGTTCAATGCCCACGCCCATCCGTACCAGGTCCCGGGCCCGGCGGGTTTCCGCGCGGCTGAACTCCAGTCCCAGGCCGGCCTGCCCGGCTGCCGGGATACGGCCCTCCGCCAGGTGTGCATCCAGGGCATAAACCTTATGGCGCATGGCCTCCAGCTCCGTCGCCTGTGCCTCGCTGAGCAGGCCCCAGTCACGGGCGATGGGCCCGAGCCGCAGGAAGGCATTGTCATGGCGCAGCAGCAGGCGGTGCTCACAGCGCGCCGTCAGCATGCGGTAGGGCTCATCCGTTCCGCGGGTGGTCAGGTCGTCCAGCAGCACGCCGATGTAGCTGTTCTCCCGTGTGAGCGGCAGCAGCTCGCGGCCCAGCAGTGACAGCGCGGCATTGGCCCCCGCGGCCAGGCCCTGGGCGGCGGCCTCCTCATAACCGCTGGTGCCATTGAACTGCCCGGCGCAGTACAGGCCCGCGATCTGGCGGCTCTCCAGGGCATGCGTCAGATCCAGCGGGTTCACCGCGTCATACTCCACCGCGTAACCCGGCCGGCGGATGCGGGCCCGCTCCAGGCCCGGGATAGTTGCCAGGAAGGCCCGCTGCACCTCCAGCGGCAGGGATGTGGAAAGGCCCTGCAGGTAGAGGATGTCCACGTTCAGGCCGTCCGGTTCAATGAAGATCGGATGTTTCTGCACGTCCGGGAAGCGCACGACCTTGTCCTCGATGCTCGGACAGTAGCGCGGCCCTGTGCCGGTCACGGCTCCGCTGTACAGCGCCGAGGTATGCTGCTGCTCCAGGATCAGCCGGCAGGTCTCCTCCGTGGTACGCGTCAGCCAGCAGGGCAGGAACCAGCTGGGCAGCATGCTGGCTTCATAGTTGGAAAAGCCGTTGGTGCGCCATTCACTGAGCTGCGGACTGAGCGCAGTGTAGTCAATCGTATGCTTGTCGATGCGCGGGCTGGTGCCGGTCTTCAGGCGCTGCGTGCGGATGCCGTGCTGTTCCAGGTCATGCCCGAGTGCCATCGCGGAATTCTCACCCCAGCGTCCGGCCTCATGCTTCCTGTCCCCCACGAAGCAGACTGCGCGGGTGAATGTACCGGGGCAGATCACCACCCGTGTAGCAGCAAACTCCCGCTCATCCGTCAGTCGCACACCACGTGTGGATGGAATGCCGTCCGCCGTATCCGGCTGGGTGAGGATCTGCGCCACTTCGCCTTCAATCAGCGTGATGTTCGGCGTCAGTTCCAGGCGGCGGCGCATTTCCATGCTGTAGCCGATGCGGTCGCTTTGGGCCCTGAGTGCCTGTACCGAAGCTCCCTTGCCGGTGTTGAGCATGCGTACATTCACATATGTGGCATCCGTGACAGAGCCCTGCAGGCCACCCAGTGCATCAATCTCGCGGGTCAGATGTCCTTTGGCAGGTCCGCCGATGCTGGGATTGCAGGGCATATGGCCTATGCCGTCGAGCCGCATGGTGACCAGGCAGGCATCCAGGCCCAGCCGTGCAGCAGCATGCACGGCCTCACAGCCGCTG
>JAHEFU010000276.1 GCA_024645305.1 Planctomycetales bacterium | reverse complement strand
CTTCCTGCAGTCCCGCCAGGAGCTTGCCACACAGCATGCGGCAGTGATTGCCGATCTCGACCTGTCCGGTTTCCGAGAACCAGGCCATTGCCGCATTGAGACCAACTATCCCGGCTACATTGGGTGTGCCGGATTCATAGCGGTATGGGCGCTCATCCGGTTGGTATAACAGCTCGCTGCGAAAGCCGGTGCCTCCAATGCGCCAGGGCTGCATCTCGCGCCCCTGCCTGAGGAACAGGACTCCGCAACCGGGTATGGACATCAGGGACTTGTGGCCCGGCATTGCCATGGCTGTGCAGCCAATCCTGGCGACATCCATCAGATGCGTGCCGGCCGCCTGACTGGCATCGAGGATGAAGTCCAGCCCCAGCTCACCGGCAATCCTGCCGATTTCCTCCACAGGTTGCTCCACTCCCGATACATTGCTCACCCAGTTGCAAATTATGCAGCTGGTTTCAGGCCTAAGCTCTGAGCGGATGGATCCTGGATCCACATATCCCAGGGAATCAGCAGGCAGAACTGAGAAACTCGCCTGACCCCTGCGCTGGAGGTGGTGCAGGGGCCGCATGACAGAGTGATGCTCCAGGGGGCTCACCAGTACATGAGCACCATCTTCAAGCAGACCGTTGATGGCCATGTTAAGACCGTCAGTCGCGCTGTATGTATAGATGATTTCCTCAGGAGTGGAAGCATTCATGAACCGGGCCAGACTTCCGCGGCAATGCTTCAGAACGTCATCAGCACGGAACTCTGCACGATGTGTACTGCGGGCTACGGTGAGTGAATGATCGAGTGAGTCACGGATGGCCTTTACCACGGCAGGAGGCTTGGGGAAACTGGTGGCTGCGTTGTCAAGATAAGCGGCTTGCCGCCCGGTAAGGCTGTTCATCTGCAATCTGTTCTCATGATTTTGCATCTGCAGTCTGTGACCTGCCAGTGAGGGTATGCTCCTCTCAGAAACGGAAAGTGCCGCAGAACCCTCGGGTGCTGCGGCACATTCGATTGCCAGTTGACTTCAGCCTGCAGCGAGGGAAATCTGCTGGCGGGCTGCCAGGGCCAGGTCAGAGTCCTCTTCGAGCAGCCTGAAAACGTCCTTGAGATCAATGATGGTCTTGCCGTCAAACAGCCTGTCGTAAATTGCACTGAGCACCTGATGGTCCTCAACCGTGTCAAGGGTCAGGCGGTAATTCGGATTAGCCAGATGCTCCGGCGGATCAAGCCTGCGCATCACGAATGGTCCGGGGTTTCGCCGCAGGTACAGCGTCACATGCTCCCTGTGGTCCGGATGCTTTGCAAGGAAATCCAGCTTCTCAAGTGTTTTCAAGGTGAATGTCTCGGTTGTAATTCCCGTGGACATGCCTTCGGTGATCACATAGTCGAGGTCTGACTCAGCCTGCAGGATACCCACCTGCTGGTCTATTACTTCCGGACTAACCAGCGGGTTGTCCCCGGTGGCGCGGACAATTATGTCCGCCTTGGTTTCGTAGGCTGCCTGGATGTACCGGGCCAGCACGTCCGAAGCGTGGCCGCGCACCAAGGTGACGTCCATGCCTGTCAGGAATTCAGCCAGTCTGTCCTCTTTGTGTTCCGCCGGAATTGCAACGCAGACCTCGTCGAGCTCACTGGCTGACTTGAGGCGGTCGATGATATGTGCCAGTGCGGGGCGACCCTTCAGATCAGCCAGCACTTTTCCGGGAAAACGGGAACTGTCCAGACGTGCCTGCAGAATAGCTACTCTTTTCATGTGCAGAATGCCTCCAAGGGGGTGGAATGTGGTTCAGGAGAGTTGAAAAATGAAATATCAGAGGCACGGGAAGCAGGGTCCCGTGCCATGCGAAAAATGTGTATGTCACCAACCAACACGGACAGTATACAGCTATACGAGGCTAACATCAATCTGCTGACACAATTCCGCGGGCAACATCCTGGGATCGCCGCCTTACCAGAAAGGTATAATCGGATGGTGGACGGGAATCCCAATCCGTCCAGCCCGGCAAGCCCAGCCCTGAGGTTCAAAATAGGAATGAAACGTATAACTCTTCCCTGCGGGATCATAAGCATCCTTACCGCCTTCCTCCTGTCCTGCTCTGCGGGATCCGGCAAGCAGGCACCTCCGGTTGACAACATTGCACCGCTGCCGCCAGCCAGCCAGGACGGTGGTGAATTCATCAACGGTCTGCTCCTGCGTGACACGAGCGGCAAGATTGCCGGCATCGAGATCCGCTGGGATCCCGTGGTGGACAATTCAGCCGAGGCGATCACCGGTTATCACATCTACCGGTCCGCCTCCGGCATGAGCCAGGATGACCGCGGGGATGAGTCACTGTGGCTGGCTGATCCCGCCTTCCTGGAGGATGGCGGTGGCAACAATACTGTTTTTCCTCACAGCGACATCGGCACTGGCAACAAATTCAGCTACATTGACCAGGTGACGCCGGAGTTCCCCCTGAACCTCGGTGAATCCTGGAATTACCGGATCTCGGCCATCAATGAGAGCGGAGACGAGAGCGGCCTCAGCCCAGAGATAAAAATTGATGTCACGATCCACGTGATCTACGAATTCACCCCATCCAAAGCGCCGATCGGCGGGCAGCTTGTCCTGGCCGGAGTGAACTTCGGTCAGTATGATGCCGCAATCGACAAGGTGTTCATCATTGGCAACGAGTGGAATGACACAACTCATGAGTTTGACGCGATTGACATTGAAGCCACCGTCGTGGAGTGGCTGCCTACGGAGATCACGGTGATAGTGCCGCCTGGTGCGGGAAAAGGGCGCGTGAAAGTGTCCATTGACGGGCTGGTCGCGCAGTCATTCAACCTGTTTGAGAACTCTGACCCGTACATCACGGCGCTGCAGCCCTACGAACGATTCCTCGACCAGAACCTGCAGATCAACGGAGCAAATTTCGGTTCAGCGCAGGACGGCACTCATCTGGTTCTAGCCGCTGGTGAGAATCAGGATGACGGTGGCAACTACAGCATCTACAGTGATGCATCAATCACACTCACCCTCAAGCAGGGTACGCCTTTCGGTCAGGTTCCGATTGAGGTAAGCGTAAATGGCAAGGTCAGCAATACGGGGTACATGTTTCTCAAGAACAGGCTGCCGGTGGCGGCTTTCAGCCTGAACAAGACGAGTGGCAAGGTGCCGCTGCAGATCAACTTCAATGCAAGTGGATCCAACGACGTGGAGGGACCGATTGCCAAGTACACCCTGGATTTCGGGGACGGCAGCCCTCCGGAAGAGAAGCTCGAAGGCGAAACTCCGACCTTTTCACACATATATACAA
>JAHEFU010000275.1 GCA_024645305.1 Planctomycetales bacterium | reverse complement strand
CATCTACATCACGATTCAGGGCAACATTGTTGATGACAAGTAGAACCTGAAACCACGGGGACGGGCGTATCCTTGAGATGCGCCTGCCCCTGCGGAACATTTACAGGGGCGCCCGTGTCTCTAAATACGGGTTTCTTCGGTGGAGGTAAGAATGGCTCAAGGAGCTGCAAAGAAGTACGATGTAGGCCTTGATCTGACGTCAAACGAGCTGCGTTGCACAGCGATCTCACGGAAAGGCAAGGAGATGATCCTAGAGCGCTTTGCCGTGGGAGAGATCCCGTCCTCGGTATTTGCCGCGGGCCGGGTGGCTGAACCGGTACAGCTCGGGACCAGAATCAAGGAAATTCTCAAGGAAAACGGCATAGTGGCGCGGCGCGCCATCATCTCGCTTTCCGGCAAGGCTGCGATCACCCGCATCATTGAACTTCCCAAGATGGGGGCTGCCCAGACCAGGCAGGCCATTTCCCTACAGATCAACCAGTATGTTCCCTTCCCGCCGGGAGACACCGTGTATGACTACAAGGTGCTGCCGGTGCGTGAGGGCGCCAATCCCGCGATGCAGGAAGTCCTGCTGGTGGCCACCCGTGCCACCACGGTGGACTCCCTGATCTCCACCATGCGGGCGGCCAGCATCGACTGCGAGGGGATCAAGATCACCTCGCTGGCGGCCTGGAACCTGATCGAGAACAGCATGGAGGGTTACACCTCCGCCGTCGGACTGATCGACATGCGCGATACGGTGACGGACCTGTCCTTCTTCCTGAAGGGCCAGTTCCGCCTGTCTCGCCCGGTCGAGCTGGGATACAACAATATCCTGGCAAAGGTCGGACAGCTGCTCGGTGTCAGCGCCCAGGAGGCTGAGGAATACCTCAAGGCTGATCCCGTTGACCTGACCATCCCCGAGGATGAGATTGATCCGACCGAGGACAACCGCCTGCGCGAAGCATTGCTCAGCGTGTTCAGCGGCTTCGTCTCGGAACTCATCCGTTCAATCAGATACTACGAAAGCCAGGCCCAGCGCACGGAGCGGGTCGGTAAGATGCTGCTGTTCGGCAGTGGCACGATCTTCCCGAATCTCGCCAAGTACCTCGAGGACCAGACCGGTCTCGAAGTCAGCGACCTGAGCCTCAGCTCGATGCTGCAGTACCGCCAGGGTACCTACAGCCTGGAGCACCTCAATGCCGAGGCTTCCAAGCTGCCCGTGGCGGCCGGCCTGTGCATTGAACACTTCCGCAAGAAGAAGATGCTCAACCTGATGCCGCCTTCGTACTATACAAAGGCCATCAACAAGCAGATCGCAGCCATTGGCGTGGTGATCCTGCTGTGCATCGGCTTCTGGTACTGGAGTGTGGACAGCGAGCTTAACAAGAAGATCGGCGTGCTGAATGGTGAGGTCAGCCAGCGCGAGGGTGAGGCCGCCAGGCTGAAGCCCGCCGCCGATGACTTTGATGCCAACAAGAGCGAGATCATCGCCCAGCGGCCGAAGTTCAACCAGATCTTCTCCCTGTTCAAGGAACAGCGCATCTGGCCCGAGATCATGGACGAGGTCGGCAACCGGATCAACGATCGTGTCTGGCTGGACCAGATCGATTTCGAAGCCAGCACCAACACCGTAACAATGTCAGGTGTGGCAGTTGACCGTGTGGACCTTTACCAGTTCCTGATCAACCTGGACAAGAGCCCCTACTTCACCAACACCGGCGTCAGCGAAAATGCTGATACAGGTGGTGCCGGCGGTGCCGGTGGCGGTGGCGGTGGCGGTGGCGGTGGTGCCGGCCCGATCGGGCGTGGCGTATCCGGCAGCCCGGGTCCCGAGATGACTTCAGTCAGTGCCCCGACCGGCAGCCGGGCCTTACCGATGCAGGACTACAAACTGCCCCGCGGTTCGTTCCAGCCGGGTGCCTCCATCGAGGACTTCTTCCAGCGTGACTTTGAGCTGGCGGAGTCCATCTCCTGGAGTTTCGAGGTTACGACTGATCTCCAGAACGAGATCGTCAACCAGGAAACCGCAGTGCAGGACATTATCCAGATCGAAGAGGTGATTGAAGATGTCGTCAACACCTAGAAAAGGCGCGGCCCCGCCGCCGGAGCAGAGCGCTCCCAAGCAGCCGTTGATCACACCGCAGGTACTGGGTGTGGTCTTCCTGATCCTGATCATCGCGTTCGCGGTCTGGACCAACAGCCACAAGAACAAGCTGAACAATGAGATTGCCAGGCTGGAGAACAGCAAGACAACACTGCAGGCCCAGATTGACACCTATATCAAGAAGGGTGGCAAGCTGGAGACCGCCAAGCGGGTCAAGCATGCCCTCAACGAGAAGCTCGGTACGCTGGACTACCTGTTCCTGCAGACCCAGGACGACATGATCCCCTTCTGGGAGGATACCTTTGCGCCCCTGGTGCTCCAGAGCGGATACCTGCAGCGCACTGCTGATTCCGCGATCACCGTCGATGACTACAGCTACAACATCAACATGGCAATGACTCCGTTCGAGACGATTCCCGCCGGAGGCATACCGATCGAGGACAAGCCCTCGCGTTTCCCGCTGGTCTACCTGCCGGAAAGCAACGGCAACCCGATCACGACGCCGATTGACAGTCGCCAGTCATCGTTCCTGCATCCGTACAACATCACCCTTGAGGGCTGGTACGGAACCTATGAGGATGTGATGCGTTTCACGCGCAGCATCCAGCAGGGCACCAGCCGCAAGATGACGGACAAGCTGTTCACGATCCACTGCATCGCGACCGATGGTGATCCTGACAACAGCAGCATCATCCGCCGTGCCCAGACCTGGACGATCCGCATGACCGTGTACTTCATCAACCCCGAGAAAGCGGCCTCCGGAGATACTCCTCCGGATCCGCCCGGAGCATATTCCTGTTAACAGGGTAGCGAAATGATAATCATGAACAAGACAATTTCCGCGATGCTGATCCTTGGGCTGCTGCTCGGTCTCAGTGCCTGCAATGAGGGGCCTGATCCTGCTGAGCAGATGGCCCAGGAGTTCAATCGCAGCAATCCCCCCGCCACTTCAACCGCGAGCAGCGATGAAGCGGTGACGGAAGATTCAGCCGCAGCGGAGAACCCCTGCGCTGATGCCGCAGCGGAGAACCCCTGCGCTGAGGCTGCGGAGGACAATCCCTGCGGTGGTGATTCGGCAGAAGAGAATCCCTGCGCTGATGCCGCCGAGGAGAATCCCTGCGCTGATGCCGCTGAGGAGAACCCCTGCGCTGAGACTGCTGAAGAGAATCCCTGTGGTGAGGCAGCAGAGGAGAATCCCTGTGCCGAGGCTGCTGAAATGGCTG
>JAHEFU010000081.1 GCA_024645305.1 Planctomycetales bacterium | reverse complement strand
ACATGTCGTTGCCGGCGCCGTCCCAGAGGAAGCCGCCGCTGTACCAGTAGCCCACGCCCTGGTTGTAGATGTCACCGAGGTAGCGGTCGTTGCCCGCTTGGTCAATCAGCATCGCGATACCGCCGGCGTAGTCAATGTCACGTTCACCGATGGCGAAGCCCTGGCTGAACGACTGGTAGCGGTCACCGAACAGCGGGGCATGCAGATAGACCCCGCCGGCTTCATAGACTTCGTTGCCGCGGGTGTTGATGCACAGTGCCACGCCACTTGTGCGGGCGAAGGCCTGAGCCTCGCTCCAGGCCGTGTAGCTGTCGTTGTCAACCAGCGACAGCACGTCCGGGCTGACATGCGGCTGCCGTTCGTGGGAATCGATCTCGGTTTCGTTGCCTTCCGCAATGTCGAATTCCGGAGTATCCCCCTGGCTGTCATCCAGCATGATGCCATAGCCGAAACCCGCCGCTCCCTGTGTATATGTCTTTCCGCTGTAGCTGTCCGAGCCGCCATCGTCATAGAACGTGGCGATTCCGCACATTGCCGCACCGAGGCTGACACTGCCCGCGAAATAACGGTCATCCCCGCCGCCCAGGTCGTAGAACAGTCCCGTGCCCAGCACGGCTGCGCCGAGTGTGATGTCGACATTGGCACAGTCATAGAGGTCGTCGCCAGCCATATCAAGGAAGAAGCCGAAGCGGCCATTGCCCAGAGGCGAGAAGTCCGCGGAGGCACCGGTAGCCTCCAGGCCATCCGCGAGACGTGGACCGTAGCTGCGCTGGCCGAAGGCGGCACCGATGCGGCAATTGTGATAGGTATCGTTGCCACCGGGATCTATGAGAATGGCGAAATCGCCGCTGTAGTAGTCGTCACCGGGAGTGCCCAGGGCCATCTGTCCCATCTCTGTCTGAATCACCCGGACCTTGTCACGCGGAAAGATTTCGGAATCCGGTCCCATGGCCAGCAGACTGTCGCGCAGGTTGAACAGTTCAGCGTAGATCATGTCAGGGTGAGCCTGGGCGCGGCCCATGAGCTTGTACAGCTCTTCGGCATCTTCCGTTGCAGCGGAATCCGCAGCTTCAGCTGCTTCATCGCGAAAGCCCTTCTCCACATCATGCCAGGCCATGGACTTGACGATGCTCCGGCGCAGCAGCTCATGCTCCGCTCCGGTCAGTGGTGCAGCGGGGATGCCGGCGACCGTGCTGATCAATGCGATCAGTTCCTCCAGGCTGGCCGGAGCCGGGCGCGGCTCGCTGGCTGTCCAGTCGCTGTTGTGTGCCTCCCGGGCCAGGGAATCAGCATTGACCATCAGGCGCAACAGGTCCGGTCCGGACACCTGCGCTCCTGCAGCCATGTTGTCCATGAAGCTGGCAATGTACAGCGGGTCATCCATCATGTGGCGGATGCTGGTATAGCAGGCGTATCCCTGGGCGTAATCCTTGTCGAACTGCAGGTCCGCGAGCGTCATGTTGCCGGCGCGCATCGCCGTTGCCAGCGCTTCCAGTTCCCCGGAGGTGTAGGAATCTCCATACTCCCCCTTGGATTCCGCAGCGTTTGCGGTGGGACAGACCAGCAGACAGAAGGCGGCCCCCATCACTGCCATAGCTGTCAGGAGTCTGCGAGAGATACTGGCGCTCGATCGCCTGGATTTGCCCATGATGAATCCTCCTCGAAAGCATAACGATATCAGCTGTGCTGCCTGCCGGTTAAGTACGAGCCATGCTGTAGTCCTGTACTTGGAGTGACAGAATAGTAATGTAATGGCAGAATGAATATATATTAAATGATCAAAGGGACTTGACAAATGTTTCTGTCAGGTTACAATAAAAGCAACATTAGTAAAGGGGCGCATATGAACCGCTTCGATCACAATATGATTTATTCGGAAGCACCACTGCTGGTGCGCAATGGGCCGGGGGCCCTGCGCCTGGTGACCATCATGCTGGCAGATGCCCTGCCGGCGGACAAGCTCGCCAGTGTGGTGGACAGCCTGCCGCAGGAGCAGCAGCGAGAGCGCCAGCGCCGCCTGCACCATCTGCTGGACAGTGGCTATGGCAGTTGCCTGCTGGCTCAGCCACAGGCCGCGGACCTGCTGGACCGTTCCCTGCAGACTTTTAACGGTCGACAGTTCGAGCTTGTCAGTTTCGTGATCATGCCGAGCCACATGCATATCCTCGTCGGTGCCAACTCAGGCTACCGGATCGAACAGGTCCTGCTGGCATTGATGGACTGGACGGAGGAGCGCTTCGAGGAGGACTGCGGCACCAGCGGCCGGGTCTGGAGCAGGCAGTACCGCGAGCAGGTGATCCGCGATGAGGAACATATGTTCGCAGCCATTGAATTCATCCACAATGATCCCGTCCGCGCGCGGCTGTGCGAACAGGCGGAGGACTGGGAATACAGCTCCGCCAGTGGCCTGGATATTCGCCGGGTTGTCAGTGTGGTGGATGCCCTGCTGGAGGATGCCGCAGGCTAGGAGGGCTGATGCAAGTCAGGCGGCAGCAGGCTCGACACAAGTTGGGTAACAGAGTCCCCAGGGATTTCCCTGTCTGCATTGTCAGAGCCTGTTGGATGCAGCCATGCGGATCTGCCGGGACTGCAGCCTCAGCTGACATGTTCAGCCTTCCTGGGTGACTGCATTTTTGCTGATCAATGGCCTATGGCCCAGCCGAAGGCGTAGATCTGGGCGGGCAGGGAGACAATGGCGATCCAGATCGCGCTGCTGCGGGCCTGCGGTTCAGGGATCTTCACGATCGCCTGCATGATGAAGTACGAGGCAATACTGCACAACAGGGCGTAGATAGCGCCGCCGACGGCCTGCAGTTCGCTGCCAACAATGATCATGGAAATGACAAATGCGCAGAACTGGGTCAGGCAGGAGCAGCCGCTGGTCTGGGCCAACTCCTTTTTATGCAAGGGGTTTTCCTTGGTATTGTCGAACAGTTGCCACAACAGCAGTCCGAGTGGCAGCACCACCCAGCTCAGGAGCAGGATCAGCGCCTGGCTGATCCAATCCGTGCTGATCTGCGGATCCATGTTGGATCAATTGTAGCTGCGGGTGTATTGGTTCAGCCAGCGAGGACTTAGCAGGGACTACTGCTCATCCTCGACGCTGAAGCGTTCACCCCACCAGTGGCGCAGGCGCTCCAGCAGGCCCTTCTCCATGCCGCGGCCCTTGAGTTGCAGCAGCTTCGGCGGATCTTCGGCCAGCCTCTCGGGCCAGTAATTGTCAGGCACGAAACCGCCCTTGTACTCCTGGGCGTATTTGTAGCCCTTGCCGTAGTCCAGCTCCTGCATAAGCTTTGTCGGGGCATTGCGGATATGCAGCGGTACAGGCAGAGCGCCATGCTCCTGCACGGCCTGCTGGGCATTCTTCCAGGAGAGGTACACTCCGTTGCTCTTCGGTGCACAGGCCAGGTAGATTGCCAGCTGGGCCACCGCATTGTTGCATTCCGGCATCCCGAGGAATTCCACCGCATCCCGGGTAGCACTGGCATGTACCAGTGCCCAGGGGTCGGCCAGGCCTATATCTTCGCTGGCCATACGGATCATGCGCCTGACGACATACTTCGGGTCCTCCCCGCTTTCCAGCATGCGTGCCGTCCAGTACAGCGCTGCATCCGGATCCGAACCGCGTACGGCCTTGTGCAGGGCGGAAATGATGTTGTAGTGTTCCTCGCCACCCTTGTCATAGTGCAGCGCCCGCCCGGCCACGGCTTCCTGCAGGATTGCCATCGTGATCCGACCATCGCCGGTTGCGGATTCCCCCTGTTCCTGTCCCTCGTCCTGTCCGGCAGTTCGCGGACTGCGGCTGAGGTTGTCACAGATTTCGAGGGTATTCAGCGCGAAGCGCGCATCCCCGGCGGCGAACTGCGAAATGGCATCCAGTACTTCGTCGTCAATCTCAGCGGGACTGCGGCCCAGCCCGCTGGCCTGATCCGTCATGGCGCGCAGCAAAAGATCTTGCAGTTCATCTGGTTCCAGCCCGCGCAGGGTCAGCACGCGTGAACGCGAGAGCAGGGCTGAATTCACTTCGAAACTCGGATTTTCCGTCGTGGCCCCGACGAGCACCAGTGTGCCTGCCTCAACATGGGGCAGCAGTACATCCTGCTGGGCCTTGTTGAAGCGGTGGATCTCATCGAGGAACAGCAGGGTACCGCGGTTCTCACTCTGGCGTCGGCGCAGGGCCAGCTGCACCTGCTCGCGGACTTCCTTCACGCCGACCGTCACCGCACTGAAGGGCAGGAACTCGTAACGCTCACCCGCCAGCAGCCGCGCAATGGTGGTCTTGCCGCAGCCCGGTGGTCCCCAGAGGATGATGCTCGGCAAGGCGGCCTGTTGCGTGAGGCCCTTGAGCGTCTTCACCAGCTCCGGCTGGCCCAGCACCTCATCCAGCGAGTGGGGGCGCATGCGCTCCGCCAGCGGGGTGAGGCGCCTCTGCTCATCCGGGTCGGTGAAGAGTGTGTCCACGGAAGTATCTTAGAGTGTGGCTGGAGGCCAGACCCATGGTCTGGCAGCCAAGCAGGCAAATGGCAAGCCAGGAGTCGTGATCCGTGGTTGATGTCATGCCATGGGCATGACCTCCTGTAAACTCCCCCCATGCGCGTACTCGTCACTGGCGGTGCCGGCTTCATTGGCAGCCATCTCTGCGAATCCCTGCTCCGGCGTGGCGAGCTGGTCACGATACTTGACAACTTCGATGATTATTACGATCCGGCAATCAAGTGGCGCAACCTTTCGTGGTGCGAGGACCAGCACGGATGCGGAGTGGTGGAGGGCGACATCTGTGAAGCCCAGGGCATGCTTGACCTGTTCGCCCGCGGGCAGTTCGATGCCGTGGTGCACCTCGCCGCCCTGGCGGGTGTCCGCCAGAGCCTTGAAGAGCCGCAACGCTTCAACGATGTCAACGTCGGCGGTACCATAAACCTGCTGGAAGCGGCGCAGCGGCATGGCAACCCGCGTTTCATCCTCGCTTCCACGTCCTCGGCCTATGGGCTGTCTGAAGCCATTCCCTACCGTGAGGATGATCCGCTGCTCAGCCCTGTCAGCGTCTACGGTGCCACGAAGATCGCCTGCGAGAAGTACGGCCACATCTATCACCAGGTGCATGGCCTGCCGATGGTTTCCCTGCGATTCTTCACCGCGCATGGCGAGCGCCAGCGCCCGGACATGGCCATCCACCGCTTCACGCGCATGATCCTCAATGGCGAGGAACTCACGATGTACGGCGATGGCAGCACCAGCCGGGACTACACCTACATTTCCGACGTTGTCATCGGAATCCTCGCAGCCCTCGACAGTGAGATTGCCTATGGCGTCTACAACATCGGTGACAGTGAGCGCCACAGCCTGCGGGGGATGATCAGCCTGATTGAGCAGGCCACGGGCACATCCGCCCGGATCCGTGAGTTACCCGAGCAGCCCGGTGACCCTCCGCATACCTGTGCGGACATCAGCCTGGCCCGGGAGCAGCTGGGCTATGCTCCGACCGTCAGCCTTGCGGAAGGCATCGAGCGCTTCGTGGCCTGGTACCGGGGGAATCAGTGAGCAGTGATCAGTAAGTAATAATCACTGCCTACTGCTCCCTGTCCTTGCGGCTCTGCCAGATCTCCTCGTGGGCCCCGTGCACATGGTTGGCATAGCGGGCCATAACGAACAGCAGGTCCGCCAGACGGTTAAGGTAGCGCAGGGCCACTTCATCGAAGCGGCCAGGGTCGGAAAGCGCGGCAGCCACGGCCAGACGCTCGGCCCGGCGGCTGACCGTGCGGGCGTGGTGCAGCGCGGCAGCCACGGGATGCCCCGCAGGCAGGATAAAATTCGTCAGGGGCGGCATCTCCGCTGTCAATTCATCTATCCACTGCTCCAGGCCGGCAATGTCCTCGTCACTGACGCGCGGATCCTCCGGCTTGCCTGCCGCCAGGGTGGCACTGCATTCAAACAGTTCACCCTGCAGCTGCTGCATCATCGCCGCCAGCCTGTCATTGTGCTCGTGTAGAGCACGGGCCACTCCCAGCACGCTGTTTAGTTCATCAACGGTTCCATAGGCCTCGACGAGGGCGCTGGACTTGCTGACGCGCTCTCCATTGAACAGGGAAGTCTTGCCCTTGTCGCCGCCGCGTGTGTAGATCTTCATGGCTGCCTCCACAGACATTATCGGGCATGGAAGCAGATGCTGGAGCAGGCAGGCATAGTCTGGCTGCGGCAGTCCGGAGGCTGATCTGAAAGGACATTCCATCCGCTGGCCTATAATGCGCTGGTGAACTCAATCGGTGGCAGGCGGTCAGAATAGTCATGTGGCAATGCAGTTCCTGCGAATATGTGAATGATGAATGGGATGAAAGCTGCCTGCGCTGCGGCGTGGATCGCATCACCAGTGAGGCGGATCTTGTGATCGCGCCGCCAATCGAACCGGAAGCAGAGCCAAAGCGCCCGGAGCTCAGTGAGTTGGAACGCAGTATCCTCGCTGCACCGCTCAGGACTGAGCCGCCGGTGCCGCGGAACCGGCCAAGCCTGCGATACCAAGCAGACAGGAAGGCATCGGAAAGCAGGCCAGGGAAGGCATGCAGCGCAGTGTGCAGGGCAGTGCCGATGAGCTGCTGGCTGCGGAGCTTTCGAGGGGCAATGCTGCCGATCTGCTCCCGGATGATGACCTGAAGCGCAATGAACTGACTCCGATCCTGATCATCGCCTTCAGCCTGATTGGGCTGTGCGCCATTGCCTACGTGGCCTGGAGCAGGGGAATGTTCAGCCTGCCCGAACACGTGGCTGACAGCGCTATCAATTTTGAGGAAATCGGATTTGCCACCCGGCCCGCCTATCCGAAGAATGAGGAGCTGACAGCGCTGCTCGAAGATTCCGGCAAGGCAAACCGGCCGCTGAAGGTTCATGCCCGGATGCTGTATGACTGCCAGGCAGCCTATGCCCGGATACAGGACAGTCTCAATCCGCTGCCCGATCCAGATACCCTGCAGCATGATCTGGACCTGACTGCTGCCGTCAGCAAGCAGCTGCTTGCTGACTATGAGGAGTTTGAGACGACGACTGTGCCGAAGGGCCGGTCTTTAAGCGCAGATACGGTCTCCATGCTGCGTACCCAGTATGCCTCCCGCGCGGGTGAACTGATGGCCATCCTGCAGGTTGGCTACGTGGGTCTGGAAAATCCGGAGCATCCGGCATTCCTGCTGACCGACACTCTGCCCCAGCTGTTCGGCCGATTTGGCTTCATTGATGCAACAGCCTACACGGATCAGTGGCAACATATTCGCGAATTCCGTAGGCAGCTGGAACTGGATGTGCAATACGCGACCATGATTGACGACCTGCAGGCCTGGTACTCAACCCTGGCCGGCCTGCATGAGGAGGTTGACAAGGTGATCCGCAACCTCGGGGAGGTCAGCAGCAACCGCGGTCGGCTGAACCCTGCGGCGGTCAAGCTCATTGTGCTGCTGGATGACTACGCGACGAAGATCGAGGGCCTCAATACGGACTTTGAGGAACATGTGGAAGAGCTGGAGAAGACGGAGAGTGACACTGTCAACGAACTGATCGCGAACTTCCGCGCCCTGGCGCTGGAGGACCACATGTACTGCTTCGGTGAGATCTACCGCCGTTATGCAGAGGACAGGTTCGCCGAGCTGGAGCAGTATGACCGGCTCGCCAGGCACTACGAGTATGCGGAACAGTGGTGGCCGCGCAAGAAGCCTGATTACCAGGGAATCTTCACGACATACGAGAATCGCTGGAAGCAGAACTGGATGCAGTAGGGGGGCTGTCTACTCCTCTTCGTCCAGTTCCAGGCGCAGCAGGTCATTGATGCGCTCCAGCAGGATTGCTGCCATGCTCAGTACCAGCGCTTCCTCATCCTCGATGTGGTCAGGCGTCATCAGCATGCGGGCTTCCTCGTCATAGCCCATGCCGAAGTGGATCCGCCAGGTGATGCTCAGGTAGAGTTCGCCTTCGTCCTCCAGACCCTCGATGCCCTCATGCGTAATCTGTTCGATGAGCTGCTGGCCGTCCTGTTCGGCGATGTGCATGTCCAGGGCGTGGTCGGCGGCGATGTGGCAGAGTTCGGTAAGGCGGTCCAGCATGATGCGCTGAGTGTAGCTGAAGGATCAGCCGGTTTACCTGCCAGCCGTGATGTGTATAATCTAGCCCCACGGAGGAGTGGCCGAGTGGTTTAAGGCGGCAGTCTTGAAAACTGTTTTACGGAAACGTAACGGGGGTTCGAATCCCTCCTCCTCCGCCAGATTGCTTCCGGTATCCACCACCGTATGTCCCTCCCCTGATCCAGCGTCCGCAGCTGACGGATCCAGCAGATAGCCCGAAAATCTGGCATAGTAAGATTGTGAACCGACTCTATGTCTATTCCCGGGGGAGCGGTAAGGTGTTCAGCGCATGCCTGCTGGCATTGCTGCTGTCAGCCTGCCACGGTTCCGGCGCAGACATATCCAGCCAGCTGGAAGATGTTCGGGCAGACTCCATGCTGTCTGTCGAGCTGTACCCTGAAGATCCGCCTGAAGGGAATGCGCTGCCCCTGGCCGGTTCCCGCTCACTGCCGCCCCAGGCCTATGCAGATGATCACATCGTTGTCTTCTTCCGCAATGACTTGACAGCCGCTGAACTGGCAACAGCCGGGATCGGCATTGAATTGCCGATTCCCGTGCGGCGCAATCCGCAGCTGCGCAATGATCAGGCCTGCGAGCTGCTGGCGGAGGTCATTGGCAGGGAGCTCGCGATTGACACTGGCAGCCAGGTGTATTCAGGCCGGACACGCATGGTGGAATACCGGTTGGCACCGGGGCAGGCGCCGGATTCAGTCCTGGCGGAGATGACAATGAAGTACGGGGACTTCATAATGGATGCAGCAGCCTCGCAACTGGTGCTCCCCGCATTTGCTCCGGATGATCCGGACTTCAGCAATTCCGGCAAGTCCGGCGGACCGCAGTGGTACCTGCACGCCATGGACTTTGACGATGCATGGGAACATACCCTGGGCGACAATTCCGTACTGCTGGCAGTACTGGACAGCGGCTGCAACCTGCAGCATGAGGAACTCAGCGGCCAGGTGATTGACCCCGCCAGTGAATTCCCGGAAATCGAGGCGGACATCGCCAATGGCAATGCCAGCATCGAGGACAGCTATGGACACGGTACAGCCGTCTGCGGCATCCTCGCCGCGGCGACTGACAACGGCCGGACCCTGGCCGGCGCGGCACCGGGCTGCGGGGTAGTGCCGATCAAGACCACCAATGACTGGCTGGACTTCACGATCGGGCGCTACATCGAAGGTGGCTACCTCGCGCAGCAGATTGAAGCCGATATTCTCGTGCAGAGCTTTACCATCTGGGAGGCCAATCCCGCTGTCCACAACATGCTGCTGGACCTGCGGGACAGTGGCATGCTGCTTCTTGGCGCTGCCGGGAATGATGGCGACGCGGATGACAACTGGCCGGCGGCCTGGCCGGAGGTGATCTCCGTCGGCTCCACGGAGATCGGTGACACACGTTCCTCATTCAGCAACTTCGCCTCATCCGTGGAGCTGGCCGCTCCCGGGCGGGACATCCGCATCTGCGGGCACCAGTTCAACAGTGGTGCGCTGGCCTACCTGACGGAGCAGGGGACGAGCCTCAGCACACCACTCGTGGCTGCGGCGGCCGCCCTGCTGTGGAGCGAGCAGCCGGGTCTGGACGCTCCCCGGGTGCGTGAACTGCTGGCCCTGACCGGCCGGCCGGCCACCGGATTCCCGCACAGCGTGCCCGTGGTGGATGCCGGAGCCCTGCTGGATCTGCAACCAGGCCTGAACCTGCCGACGCTGCCCGGGATGATTGCCACGGGTGATCTGGCATTCAGTGCCGGTGTGCTGCTGGAGCCGCACAGCGCCAGTCTGTTGCTGGACGGTATGGAACTGCAGACGCTCGGTAATGCACCCTGGGACTTCAGCGTCCCCACTGCAGGAAAGCTCTTCTCAGCAGCCCTTCTCAGTCTGCGAAGCGAGTTTGCGGGTGAACAGAACCTGTCCGAGACGCAGATCCTGATTGATAACACGTCAGGTGTGTACCCTCTGCAGGACGATGCGGAACTGCCCGGTGGCCAGCTGGCTTACTTTGATGCCGGCCAGGCGCAGCAGCAGGTCCGGCTCAGCATTGAGAACCAGTTCCTGCCTGACTGGACCGAGCAGTCCGTTAAGCAGTTCGGCCAGGGCCGCTGGCAGCGCAGTGATCTGGACGCTGCAACGGGAGAGTACTGCTGGTACTGCGGTGATCTGGCAACACAGGAATACGACCGCGATGATTTCGACTGCCTGGTAACGGCGCGCATCGATCTCTCGTCTGCAAGCCTGCCGGTTCTGCGCTTCACACAAAGATTCAATGTGCAGGATGACGGTTTCGGTTACGACCGTCTGAGCGTGCTTGCCAGCGCTGACAACGGTGCCAGCTGGGAACTGCTGACCGGCGAGGGGCATCCGGGCTGGTTCAGTGGCTACCAGTCCAGCTGGGAGACCGTAGAGATTCCCCTCGACAGCTTCACCGGTGAGAGCCTGCATATCTGCTTCTCATTGCAAAGCGACAGCCTGCTGGCGGGTGAACAGGCCGGCCAGCCCGAGGGCTGGTGGCTAGATGACATCTACGTCGGGGAGGCAGGCGGCGGACAGGCGGAATTCAACCTGTTGTCTCCTGATGCCAGTACAGTTTACGGCAGGGTGAACGGGCAGCAGAGTATCGCCATTCTACTGAGCGATATCAGCAATGTTGCCAGTATGCATTACCAGCTGGATTGCCGACCCTTCGGTCGCAATGACGGGGAGGATATCGTGGTCAATTCCACGAGTCCGGCCGGAATCAATCTCATCCTGAATTCGATTGAGAGGCCCAACCAGACAGCCTGGCTCTCCCTGGCCGCCTATGATTCACTGGGCCTGGCTGGCCGCAGCAGACTGTTGCCAGTGCTGATTTTCAACCTGCCCGGTGACGTCAATGCGGACGGTCTGGTTGATGCCGCGGATGAGCAGTTGCTCAGGCAGCATATGCTGCTGGATGCTGACGATCCGGGCTGGCAGCCCTTCCTCGACGCGGATCTGGATGGCCGTGTGACGGAGCTGGACCTGGCGGCCATCGCCTATCACTGGACTGCCGGCAACTGAGGCAGGCTGTGGGATAATCCCCCGATGGATAGGCCATACTTCCTGTATGACGATGCAGTGGCTCTGCGCCCGCTGGAGGATAGCGATGCCGCACGGCTGGCAGGCTGGGTGAATGACCAGGCAGTCCTGATCTATCTGGGGATTCCCGGTCGCCTGACGGAGGGCCAGGAGCGCGAATGGATTGCCGCAATGCACAACAGCCAGCGAGATGTCGTGTTGGGCATAGTGGATCTTGCGGATGGGGAGCTGGTTGGTACCGTGGGCCTGCACGCCATTAACCGCACAGACAGCAATGCGATGTACGGCATAATGCTGGGGGACAGGACTCGCTGGTCCCGCGGGCTTGGAACTGCGGCTGGCAGACTGATATGTGACTACGCCTTCAACACCCTGAACCTGCAGCGCCTGCACCTGAGCGTAGCTGCATTCAATCCTCGGGGGGTCAGGAGCTATGAACGGATCGGATTCAGTCATGAAGGCAGTATGCGAGATCATGTGTACAAGCAGGGCTCGT
>JAHEFU010000080.1 GCA_024645305.1 Planctomycetales bacterium | reverse complement strand
AAGTAAGAAAAGAGCGAAGTGGCAATGCAGCGTAGCGGCGATTTGAATGTCGCCAGAGTTCAGAGGCGGCTGGCAACTGTCTGAAATTTAAGATTTCAACGCTAAGGCGCTAAGGCACGAAGGAAAGAAGAATTGTCAATCAGCTTTCCTGCAGTTTGTCTGTCAACGGCTTGCAGTTGTTGACGATTCTGAAGAGGCCTTCCCGCAGGAACGGGACATTGAAATTGATCAACAGCCCCCTGCGCAATCCCGAAAGCCGGAGGTACGATAGCAGTTGTGCCTTGTGGACCTGCTCTACCTTCACCACAGATTTGAACTCCAGTAACAGTTCCCTTTCAACAATCATGTCGATCCAATAGCTGATTGGCAATCTAACACCCTGTATTCAACTGGCAGATGAGTTTCCACATCGCAACTGATTCCTATATGCCCCAACTCCTGGATCATGCAGCTTTGGTAGATATTCCCGAGTAAACCAGGCCCGATCCGCTTGTGAACCTCTAGTGCGGCACCGATCACTTTTCGACTAAGCAGATCATCTTTTACTTCTTGATTTTGCATAACATAAGTATAGTTCCTGAGATTGTGGTTTCTTCTTTCTCCTTCGCGCCTTAGCGCCTTAGCGTTAAATCTTCCCATTGTCAGTCGTCCAGCTGCAGGCCCCGTTAGACCATTATCTACTTACAAAGGATATAATCTCGGCGCGAGGACCCATGGCTGAGATGCTCAAAGACACGACTGTCCCCAATCCACCGTCGGATGAACTGCTGGCTACCGTCGGCCTGAAACCCGAGGAGTACGCCGAGGCCTGCCGCAAGCTGGGCCGGCTGCCGAACATCGTGGAGATGGGCATCTTCGGCGCCATGTGGAGCGAGCACTGCTGCTACAAGTCGTCGCGCATGCACCTGAAGACCTTCCCCGTGACGGGCAAGCGTGTGATCCAGGGACCCGGTGAACAGGCCGGTGTGCTGGACCTCGGCAATGACTACGCCCTCGTCTTCAAGATCGAATCACATAACCATCCCAGTGCCGTGGAGCCCTTCCAGGGTGCAGCCACGGGTGTGGGCGGCATCATCCGTGACATCTTCGCGATGGGGGCCCGCCCCCTGGCCCTGCTGGACAGCCTGCGCTTCGGCAACCTGCGGCCGCTGGAACCGGTCGGCAATCCGGACACGGAAGCAGCCGAGCAGGATGACCATGAACCCGAGGACGATGGCAGCGGAGCCAAGCTGAACATCCCCTGGGGTGACAAGCCGCTGCCATTCGTCTGCACCGTGTCCTGGATGACCACCATGCGCCAGCAGCTCTTCGAGCGTGGTCCGGAGGCCCGGGCGGCTGTGCGGGCAATCCGCGAGATGCATACCGGGGAGGTCCACGTGCTGGCCTTCTGCGTGCTGCCGGACCAGATCCAACTGGCGCTGTACCTCGAAAATGGCCACGAGGAGCATGCCGAGGCCGCCGTGGCCGAGCTTAAGCACAAGCTCACCGCAGTGGTGGCCCCGCTGCTGCCCGAGGGCAAGAAGCCCTGGGACGACTTCGTGATGCTGCATCCACGACACAGCGGTAGCGAGCTGATGGAGGCGATCCACCTGATGGAGTATGCCCCGGTGACCCGCCGCAAGGTGGCCCAGATCAGTGATTACAAATACGTCTCGCAGGTCTGGCGCTACGGCGTGCCCTGGGTGGACGATGCGGAGGAAAGCGAGCAGGCCCGGGAGCTGCCGTACTGCCCGGGTGTGACGGACAAGCAGGCCGCCCGCAACCGCTTCCTTGTCAACGGCGTCGTGGAAGGCATCGCCCACTATGGCAACTGCATCGGCATCCCGACCATCGGCGGCGAGCTGGTGTTCGATCCGAGCTACTCCAGCAACTGCCTGGTCAACGCCATGTGCGTCGGCATCGTGAAGAAGGACAGCATCCATAAGGCATTTGCCCACGGTCCCGGCAATACGGCAATGATCGTCGGGGCACGTACAGGACGTGATGGCGTGCAGGGTGCGACCTTCTCCAGCGTGGAGCTGGCGGAGGACGTGGCGGAAAGCCGTCCCGCCGTGCAGGTCGGCGATCCCTTCATGGAGAAGCTGCTGCTGGAGGCCACACTGGAGATCCTCAAACTGCCCGGCCTGATCGGCATCCAGGACTTCGGCGCGGCGGGCCTGACCTGCTCCAGCGTGGAAATGACTGCCAAGAGCGGGACCGGCATGCGGCTTGACCTTGATGCTGTGCCGCAGCGCGCCAGTGATCTGACAGCCTATGAGATGATGCTCTCCGAAAGCCAGGAACGGATGATGATCGTGGTGGAGAAGGGCAGCGAGGACAGTTTCCGCGAGGTCTTCGCCCGCTGGGGACTGACCGCGGTTGACTGTGGCGAGATCATCGCCGAGCAGAAGATCGAGGTCCTGCACCAGGGTGAAGTCGTTGCCAGCCTGCCCAACCGCCCGCTGGCCGACGATGGCCCGGAATATGACCGTCCGCAGGAAGCCCCCGCCAGCTATCGCAACCGGCACCTGCTGGATGACCGGGACATCGCCTCCGCCCTGGAGCGCATCTCCGCCCTGCCGGTGGCCACCGAGCTGTGCGGCCATGAGCTGCCGGAGCCGCAGTCGGACTTCGAGGACATCCTGCGCCGCCTGCTGATGCATCCGAGCGTCGCTGACAAGTACCCCGTCTACCAGCGCTACGACTGGAGTGTGCGCACGAACACCCTGATGGGACCGCAGGGCAGCGACAGCGCCGTGATCCGCATCAAGGAAACCGGCCAGGGAATCGCCATGTGTACGGATGGCAATGCCCGCCTCGTCTCGCTGGATCCGCGCATCGGCGCAGCCTGCAGTGTACTCGAGGCGGCACGCAACATCCTGGCAACGGGAGCCGAGCCCCTGGGTATCACCAACAACCTGAATTTCGGCAACCCGGAGAAGCCGGACCGCATGTGGCAGTTTGTGGAGTCAGTCGGCGGCATCAGTGATGCCCTGCTTGAGCTGGAGCTGCCGGTCACCGGTGGCAACGTCAGTCTCTACAACGAAAGCGGCGGGCGCAGCATACTCCCGACACCCGTGATCGGGATGGTCGGCCTGCTGGAGCAGGCGGAAACCGCTATCCCGAGCCGGGCCTCCGGCGGCGGCCTGGAACTGTTCGTGCTGGGCAGTTCACATAACCGCCTCGACGGCAGCATGCTGATGTACGACCTGGCGCGGCTGCGCAGCGGCATGCTGGAGGAGCCCGACTACAAGCAGTTCCGCAGCTGTGAACGCTTCATCCTCAATGCCGCTTCCGAAAAGGCGATCCGCGCCTGCCATGACATCTCCGACGGCGGACTGCTGGTAGCGCTGACCGAGATGCTGGACGGAGCGGAGATCGACCTCGCGGGGCTGCTTGCCGAAGGGTATGATAGTGAGGATCACAACCGCCTGGCCACGCTGTTCGCTGAGGACGGCAATCGCTGGCTGATCGCGGTAGGACCGGATAAGAAGAGCTGGATCCGCACGGCTGCGCTGCACTACAAGGTGCCGCTGACGCCCCTGGGCCACTCGCTGGATGGAGCACTGCTCGTACGTAGCGGTGACGAGGAATGGTTTGGCTGTGACTGGAACGTACTGAGGACCTGCCACAGGTACGGACTGCAGGCGGTACTGTCAGGTGACTGATATGCATGAAGCGCGCGAGAAATGCGGAGTCTTCGGCATCTACGCCCCGGAGCGTGATGTCAGCCGTGCGACATATTTCGGTCTGTTCGCCCTGCAGCACCGTGGACAGGAATCGAGCGGCATAGCCGTTGTCAACGGGGAGCACATCACCTGCCACAAGGAGATGGGTCTCGTCAACCAGGTCTACAACGAGGAAACCCTCGACCTGCTCAAGGGCAAGGCCGCTATCGGACACAACAGATACTCCACCACCGGCGGCAGCATCAAGTGCAATGCCCAGCCCCTGGTCTTCAAGCGCCACTTCCAGCGCCACCGCGCCCTGGCGCTGGCGCACAATGGCAACCTTGTCAACGCACAGGAGCTGGCCGAGGTGCTGGAACGTGACTTCAACCTGAAGCCCGAGACAACCAGTGACAGTGAACTGATGGGGCTCCTGCTGCAGGAGTTCTACAAGCATGGGACGATGGAAGATGCCCTGCTCAAGGTCGGCGAACTGGCCCGTGGCGCTTTCAGCCTGGTAGTGCTGACCAGCCACGCCGTGTATGCGATGCGTGACCCCTGGGGTGTCCGCCCGCTGTGCATCGGCAGGATTGACAAGGGGCATGTCGTGGCCAGTGAGAGCTGCGCGTTCCCCCTGATTGACGGAGAATACGTGCGCGAGGTTGAGCCGGGTGAGGTTGTCAGGCTGGATGCCGACGGTATCACGAGCTGGCGGATGTCCCGCAGCGAGCCGCGCAAGGAATGCATCTTCGAATATTTCTACTTCGCCCGTCCCGACAGCCTGCTCAGGGGGCAGGAAGTCTACAAGATGCGCTTCAGGATGGGCAAGAACCTGTTCCAGGAAGCACCGGTGGATGCCGACATCGTGATCGGTGTGCCGGAAAGCGGCCGGCCGGCCGCGGAAGGCTTCAGTTCCGAAAGCGGGATTCCCGTGCGTGAGGGCCTCGTCAAGAACCGCTACGTGGCGCGTACCTTCATCCAGCCGATGCAGAGCATGCGGGACAGCGGAGTGCGCATGAAGTACAGCCCGCTCGGGCAGACCGTCAAGGGCAAGCGCATAGTGCTGGTTGACGACAGCATCGTGCGCGGCAGCACCACGCGCAAGATCCCGCAGATGCTCTATGAGGCCGGTGCCCGGGAGATCCACATGCGCATCTCCAGTCCGCCGATCAAGTTCCCGGACTACTACGGCATCGACTTCGGGGATCCCGAGGAGCTGATTGCCAACAAACTCAGTGTGGAGGAGATCCGCAAGAAGATCGGCGTTGACAGCCTGCACTACCTGAGCATTGACGGCCTTGTACGGGCTACGGGCTTCCCGCGTGAGGACTTCAACCTGGCATACTTCAACGGTGAGTACCCGATCGAGCCGCCCAAGGGCGCCAGGCTCGGCAAGTATATCTTCGAGGAGGCCGTTGTCAAGCGGCCCGAGTGATCACGGTTTGGCACCACTAGGCAGGAGGAAGGGCAGCCGCAGAGGCGGTGGCTCGACGCAGCCGACGGACCCCTTTGCCCGCATGTTGCTGGAACAGCTTGCTGATCCCACCAGCGATCCTGCCAGCAGTATCAACCTGGTGCGCGAACTGACTGCACACCTGACCGGCCTGGGAGACCACCAGGGCCTGTTTGCCATCGTGCAGGACCCGAGCCAGCCGGAACTGCTGCGCCGGGAAGCAGCCATGGCCTTCCGTCATCTGGCGAACATCCTCATTGGCAGCGGACCCCCGGGCGACGAGGAGTTTGATGAGCAGCACTATGAGGTGGAGAACTGGCTTGTAGCGCTGGACCCGGACGACCTGGAGGCGCGGCGCAACCGGGTGGAGCTGCTGATCGGGCTGGGAGCTACGGATCTTGTTGGCGACGATATCGAATACATCGAGAAGCTGAACCCCGATGACAGCTGGCTGTGGGAAATCCGCGGCCTGCTGCTGTTCAATGCCGGGATGTACGAGGAAGCACTGGGCCAGTACACCCAGCTGCAGGCCCGCCAGCCGCTGTCAATCCCTGCACTGACGGGCCGGGCTCAGTGCCTGGGCCGGCTGGGACGCCTGGAGGAGGCCGTGGAAACCTGCGACCTGCTGCTGAGCTACGAGTTCGATGGCATGTGGGAGATCCGTTTCGAGCGTGCCGTGCTGCTGCGGGATCTCTGTGAGTTTGACAGGGCCCTGCAGGACTTCAATGACTGTGAGGATCGCCCGCTGGCGGGCAGCCTGTACTTCGACCGCGGGCTCTGCCTATTCCTGATGAGCCGGCTGCCTGAGGCCATCGCCGAGTTCGACAGGGAACTCGCCCTGGAGGACGGGCAGGAACTTTCGCTGTGGTACCGCGGTTGTGCCCACCTGCGCGACGGCCGGCTGGAACAGGCCCTCGATGATTTCGAGCAGTACCAGCGCATCGGTGGTGACAATGAGTTCATCCACCAGGGACTCGGCCAGGTCTTCCTCAGGCGCGGCGAGTTCGAAAGTGCCGATTACCATCTCAAGGCTGCGCTGGGCGGCCCGCTGGCGGACCATTTCAGCCGTTTCCTGCTGGCAACGCTGGCCCGCCGCCGTGGTGACAACCAGTCCGCTGAACAGCGCTTCGACGAGGCGGTGGAGATCATCGGCGAAATGATCGAGGAGGGGCAGGACGACTGGCATTCGCGCAGTGCGATGGCTTTCTACGAAGCCGTGCGCGGTGAGACCGAGGCTGCCGTGCTCAACTACCAGATCGCCATGCGCCACGCCCAGAACCGCTACCTCGTGCAGCTGGAACTGGAGAACCTCAATGAATTCGCCGGTATGTTCCCGGAGGACGAGGCGGTGGTGGTCTGCAGTGAGTTGTTGTCAAAGTACCTCTCCCTGATCGAGGCCGGCGAGTTCAGCTGAAGAACTGCCATAGTCAAGCGCAGGCAAGGTGCAGTCTGCATGAGTTGTACCTGCTTTCTGCCTGTTTGCAACTCTGCTGAGCTCCGATCCCTCCCGCGCTATGCTTATCCGGCATGGCTGAATTCTCACAGGCACAGCTCGACCGCCTCTCCGAGGCCGCAGTGCGCCTGCGCGAGGCCGAGAAGCCTGTGCGCATCCTGCGCTCCCTGGCCTGGCCGCAGGAGGCCGCCCGCGAGTTCATCGACGGTGGCATGCAGCGCCCGCCTCAGATTGAATATCCCGTGTTCAATGCCCGGCCGGTGCTGGACGACCTGGCGGCAATTGACCATCTCCTGGATGGTGAAAGCCCGGTGCATGACTGGCTGCGCCGGACAGCCTGGAGCATCACCACCGCCGCGCGCATGCTGCAGGCCATCGGCACAGCGGAGTTCCACGAGCATTCCGCTGCGCTGTACGGCACACCACTGACACCGCTGCAGGATGGCCAGCGTACCGCCCTGGAGCTGGCGGAGCTGATCGACGAGATCCTCGCCGGCTTCAACGCCAGCCCGGCCAGCTTCGGCATCGTGCCGCGCCGGGTCACTCCCGAACGGCTGGCGGAGCAGATCCGCAGGCGTATCCGGAAGCAGTTCGGTGACAAGGCACCCGAGGTTGAGCTGGTTGACAAACTATCCAGCAAGGCGCTCGCCGGTTCCCGCTACATCCGCATCCGCCGTGACGCGCGCTTCACTGACCAGGATGTGGAACAGCTTGTCAACCATGAGGCCTTCGTGCATGTGGGGACAACACTCAACGGCCTGACCCAGACCCGCTTCCCGATCCTGGCCAGCGCCCATGCCGGGACAACCCGTACCCAGGAGGGTCTGGCGGTGTTTGTGGAGTTCATGAGCGCGGCGATGGACCCGGACCGTTTCCAGCGCCTGGCAGAGCGTACGATCGCGATCAGCATGAGCATGGATGGCGCGGACTTCATGCAGCTCTTCGAGTACTTCCGGGAGCGCACGGACACCCCTGAGCAGGCCTTTGAATGTGCCCGGCGTGTGGTGCGCGGTGGCCTGATCAATGGAGGCGCTCCCTTCACCAAGGACTGCACCTACATCCACGGCCTGCTGCAGGTGCACAACTTCCTGCGGATCGCCGTGGCCAGTGGCCGGATCGACTGCATCGGGCTGCTGTTCTGCGGCAAGCTGGATCTGCAGGATCTGCCCGCGCTGGGCCTGCTGGCGTCCCACGGGGAACTGCAGCCACCGCGCTATCTGCCACCCTGCGTTTCAGATCCACGCTTCCTCGTAAGCTACCTGGCCTACAGCTCATTCCTCAACCGCATTGACCTGCCGGCCGTGAAAAAACACTACAGAGACATACTGGAAACAGTGCCGAATACTGAGCTGATGGCCGGTGTCTGCTATCTGGATGGGGCAGAGCATTGAATCACGCCCGCAGCCCGCAGATTGCCCCCGGAATTTAGTGGATCCCCGGAACATTGTGCGCTCGCACTGGTCAAATTACTAACCAGACGCAAGAGCTGGGAGGTGAGATGGAATGATGTGGACACGCATCGCATCAAGGATGGGCGCCAGCCGGGTCCACGGACCCGCTGCTGGAGGCTCCCAGGACTGATAATGCTAAAGCCCCGGTGGTGGCGCAGAAAACCCGGACGAGTTGGACCACAGAGTCGGGGTTATACTGTTTTAGCTGAAATCATATAGGCGAGTAGTCAAAACCAATGCTCAATTTCCTGAGGGGTAAGGGCCCTGGCAGCGAGGATTTTCCAAAAGACCTGGCGACTCTCAGTGCTCCATACATCCAGGCCCGTGAATTCGTTGACGGGCGTACTGAATACATCGCCTGGACCTGTCATCCTGCACTGATGCTTGATGAGCGTTCCACCCGGATCCCACAGGTGATTGACGCCGCGGGCCAGAGCTTCACACCACAGATGAGTTCCCTGGAAAGTGCTACGGAAATTCCCCGATTTGAAACGATGGAATCCGCCGAACAGGCCATCCAGCTCTACAGCGAGATCAAGGCCCGCAGCTCGATCCTGCGTGAGGATCTGCTCAGCGCTGAACTCACGTATCTTGAGGAACGCCTGATGATCCTGCGCAGCATGCTGCCGGAACCGGGAAATGAGCCCGAGGATGCCGGTATGGATAGCCAGGACTGATCTGCAGCATTCCCCCGCCAGCGCGGCACTGGCTTACAATAGCCCCATGAGCATTCCCCAGACGATGCAGGCCGTGCGATTCCATGAGCATGGCGGACCGGAGGTGCTGTGCCATGAGGAAGCCCCGGTACCGGCCATCGGTCCGAATGATGCGCTGATCAAGGTCCGGGCCTGTGCCCTCAACAGACTGGATGTGGCTACCCGCATGGGTCCACGCGGCTGGCAGATTCCCCTGCCGCATATCCTCGGCAATGATGTGTCCGGGGAAGTCGTGGCCTGGGGCAATGCGGTCAGCGGGCTGGAAGCCGGGATGGAGTGTGTCGTGCATCCGGGACTGCCCGGTGCCGCCAGTCTCGAGCGGACCCGCGGGGATGACAATGTAGCCGCAGACTATGGCATCGTTGGCCTGTTCACGGACGGGGGTTATGCAGAATACGTGAGCGTCCCGGCCTTCAACCTGCTGCAGAAACCCGCCCACCTCTCCTGGGAGGAAGCTGCCGCATTTCCACTGACCTTCCTGACCGCCTGGCACATGCTCGGCCCGCGGCGCGCCAGCCTGCAGCCGGGGGAGAGTGTGCTTGTGATGGGTGCCAACAGTGGAGTGGGGGTCGCGGCGATCCAGGTGGCCCGCGCCCGCGGTGCCGGGCTGGTACTGGCCACCGCCGGCGGTGCAGAAAATGCCCAACGCGCGCGGGAGCTGGGTGCGGATGAGGTGATTGACCACTATGAACATGAAGGTGCGATCCACAAGCAGGTCTATGCCCTCACCGGGGGCCAGGGAGTAGATGTCGTCGTCGAGCATGTCGGGGCTGCTGTCTTCACCCAGTGCGTCAAGGCTCTCAGGCGCGGCGGGCGGCTGGTGACCTGCGGGGCTACCACGGGCGGGAAGACTGAGCTGGACCTCCAGATGCTGTTCGCCAAGCACCTCACGCTCCATGGCAGCTTCATGGGATCCATGAGCGAAAGCTTCGAGCTGCTGCCACTTGTGGCGGCCGGCCGGCTCAGGCCAGTTGTTGACAGGGTGCTGCCGCTGGCTGAGGCCCGCCACGCGCATGTGCTGCTGGAACAGGGCGGGCACTTTGGCAAGATCGTGCTCGTGCCTTAGAATCTCCCTGGTTGCAGAATTAAGGGCGGCTGCCCGTGGTTGGGTCGGTCGCCGGGTTTGGCTGGCAACCGGAGACACGCATGCCCAGCGGAGAGCTGACCGCTCAGGCCCGCTCATTCCTCGAGCAGCGCTTCGCGCGCGCCGCTGACGGCAGCTACTTCCCGCACCAGCCCCTCGGTGGGCTATACGGTGACAGTGAAGCCGGCCGTCCCCTGAGGCTGGCCCGGAGCTACCGCCTGCTGCGCTGGATCGAGGCCCTGGAGCCGGCGAGCCTAGCGGACCTGGGGGCAGCGGAGGGTTACATTGCCAATCTGGTGCGCCTGCGCTGCGGCTGTCCGACCCTCTGCATCGACCTCTCGCTGGAAGCCTGCCGGCGGGCGGCGGAACTCCACCGACAGCCCACGGTTGCCAGTCCCCTGCAGAGCATCCCGCTGGCTGATGACAGTGTTGATGTCGTGCTGCTCAGCGAGGTCTTCGAGCATCTGGAGAATCCCCTGCAGGTGATCCGCGAGATGGTGCGTGTGGCGCGGCGCTACATTGTGATCACAACTCAGGAGATCTGCATGAGCCGCCTGGAGCAGACGGTGCGCCTGCGGCTGCGTGACCTGTCAGAGCCACATGGTGAACTCAACTGGCTGTGCGGCTCGGACCTGCATTCCCTGTTCGCGGGAGCTACGGCCAGTGCTCCGCAGTTCCGCCGCAGCCTGCGCCGCCTGGCTGCGGAACTGACTGAGGATGAAGCTGCAGGGCACCTGCGCTGGCTGGCCACCCCGGCGGGCCGCCGCAGCGAGGGCATCATCTTCATTGCCAGCCTGGATGGCAGTTCCGTTCCCGCACTGCCCGCAGATGCAGATGATGCGCTTTGGCACATGCTGATTGAAGGTCCGCCACAGGCTGCATCTTCAAACGTTAACTGGCAACTCAGGGATGGCACCGTCGTGCGGCCCGGAGACGCCGTGGACAGTGGAATCAGTCCACAGCAGGCGGTCCAGGAGGAAACCCCCCTGCGCCACCCCCTGGATAAGGCAGGCCTGGACAGGCTGTCCCGGCGGCTGGATACGGCACAGCTGGCCGGCCCCGGCCTGGAGCGCAGGCTGCTGTCCATGCTCGTGCGCGGCATGGAACGGACGGGCTACCTGACCTGCAGTGACCCGTTGTCCGTCCGGCGAGACTGGCTGCGCCGCCGTCTGTTCCCCCGGGCAAGTACAACGGCAGAAACCGGTACGAATCTGAGCAGCAGCTAGAATCTTTGCGTCTTGCCTGACATGAAACACCTCAAGGTAATCCTCGGCCTGCTCCTGTGTGGCCTGCTTTGGAACTCCACTGCATTTGCAGAGCCGGAACTGCAGCAGCAGTTGCGACTGCTCAGCAGTCCCAGTGAGCTGGTCCGCATTGAGGCCGGCAACTGGATCGCCGCCCACGGCAGTGCACACCTGGCTGAGCTGATCGACCTGCTGCCGGACCATGACGCGGAACTGAGCTATGGAAGCGCCCTGGCCCTGGGCCTGATGGGTCCCGCGGCGGGCGAAGCCCTGCCGGATCTGATTGACCAGCTCACCAACCCGGACATCACGGATGTGGTGGTTGCCAGCATCATTAACATCACACCCCAGTGGCCGGACATCTTCAGCCAGCTGACACACCACAGGACGGCCTTTGGCCGGCAGGTCGGGGCCCGGGCCTTCGGGATGTGCCAGCGCAGTGCGGTGGCAGTGCCGGAGCTGGCTGCCCTGCTGGCGGATGACGACCCGGAGGTTGCCAAGGCCGCCTGCCGCGCGTTGACCTGGTATGCCGGGGATGCCGCAGCCGCTGTGCCCGGCCTGCGCCAGCTGCTCGGACATGCTGATGCAGCAGTGCGGGCCACGGCGGTGTTCAGCCTGGAAATGCTGGCGGAGGAT
>JAHEFU010000079.1:3508-11711 GCA_024645305.1 Planctomycetales bacterium | reverse complement strand
GGATCAGCGCCCGCTGCAGCTTCCTGCTGAGTGGACTGGTTGTCAGATCCTGTGGCTGGTTCCTGCTGATCAGTTACCGTGCTGTCTGCCGACTGGCCTGCATCTCCAGACTGCCGCGCGTTGTCAGCCGGGCAACCCGTAAGGCAGGCCATTGCCAGCAGCAGCTTGATCAGCCATAGGCTTCGCACAGGTGCATTATAGGAGCGGGTCTACGTGTTGCTACGCACCCGGGATGGCGCAGGCCATGCCCTGGTCCTCGCTCAGCCGGCTGCTCTGTTCCACGAGAGCCGCCTTCAGTTCATCCGGCAGGCCGTAGCCCTCGAGCTCCGACATCAGCAGCGTGGCGCTGCCGTGGCCCTGCAGGTAGGCGTTCATGCGCATGGCTGTGAAGCTGTCGCGGAATTCCTTGCCCGTCGGATACCAGTGATCAAACAGCTGCATCAGCGCCTGGTTATGGCGCAGGGCGTATTTCTGGTGGTAGTCCTCGGCGGGATGGAAGCTGGTCGCAGGCAGGATCAGGGTCTCCACCGGCTTGCCGTCCGTCGACTCAATTGCAGCCTTCTGGGTTTCGGCGATGCTGTGCTCCTGCTCGTTCTCAACCCAGATCACATTGCGGTACTGCACGCTAGATGTGTTGTAGTGCGGATTGTGGCTGTCCCAGACGTAGGCCAGCAGCTGTTCGTAGCTCAGCTCAGCCGGGTTGTACCAGACCTCGAAAGCCTCCGTATGGTCCATCAGATCCTTGTAAGTAGGGCTGGCTGCCTGGCCGCCGGCGTAGCCGACCGTGGTCCTGTAGATTCCCTTGATGCTCCCGAACCGGGAGTCCGGACCCCAGAATCAACCAAGTGAGAAGCTGGCGGAGCGCAGGTTCTCGGGGAGCTTTGCATCAATCGGGGGCATGGCCGGTAGGTTCGTCATCTGGCTGACCTTCACATCATCTGGATTTGCATAGGCGATGGACATCACGTCCGCATTGGACAGGCTGCTGGTGCCAATGGGGTTCACCTGCATGTCATACATCCGGTTACTGCTGCGCGCGGCCCACATCAGGCCAGTGGCCAGCACTGCACCGATTACCAGTAATACTGCAACTCTCATATGTCCATCCTGTTCCATGGAATCCCTGCGGATCCCTTGGCATATTACCTTCGGCTGCCCGGGTTTTGTCTGATCCCCGGACAATATTGCTATTGATCGCGCATTATCATCAGGACGTAATATGGCGTCGCGTGTTCTAATAGGAGGGGGTTGAGTTCATCAAACACATGCGCGGGACAAAACATCTATACTCCTGAAGCATGCGCAAAGTCCCGATACCGTTGATCATCGCACTAATGCTGTCTGCCCTCCCGGCCCATGCCGAGGACTGCTGTCCCGGCCTGCGCTCCACTGAAGGCGAGATCCAGCTGGGCCTGGACCATGTGGAAATCGCCCTGGCCACGCGCGTTGAGGCTGCAAGTCTGTGGCGGGACCAGCTCGGCTTCAACATCGGTGAATGGGCGGAACTCCCCGGCGGTGTTTCAGCCATGCGCCTGCCCCTGTCCGACGGCAGCGCCATCACGCTTGTACATTGCGCCACCGCCCTCGACCGCCGCAGCAGTCACTACGAACAGCTGTGCTCAGCCGGCGGCGGACCAGGGGATGTCATCCTGTCCGGCACCGACCTGGAGTACATCCGCTTTGCCCTGGAAGCCGTGGAGGAGCCCCTGGAATTCATCGACGGCCGCACGAGGATCGAACTGACGCGGCCCCGGGATGCGGACCGCCAGCCCCTGCGCTTCGTGCAGCACTACCTGCCGGACTGGGACAGGCCGGGCCGGATGCTGCATCCCAACGAGGCCCGTGGCCTCAGCGCTGTCTGGCTGTCCACTGACAACCTGGCGAGGGATCTTTTACTGCTGGAACTGCTGGGCGGGACGGACAGCGGGGATGTGACAACTGGCGCCGGTACTGCCAATCTTGTCAGTCTTGCTGGAATTGACATCCTGTTGCATCCAGGTGAAATTAACGGCCTGATCGGCCTCGAGTTGTGGACTATGGAGCTTGAGCACTGCGCTGCTGCCATGCGCCTGCCCGGCCCCGGCATGGAAAGCACCATCGGTGGCCCGGGCAGCCGCTTCACGCTGACACCTGCCCAGACCGGCGGGCTGTGGCTGCAGTTCGTGGAACTGGAGGAAGCCATTGATCCTGGCCCGAATGTGGCGAGGAATGGCGGACAGTAGACATTTCCCTGGAGCATGTTATACTTAACCCGATGGTTAAGTATACGGAAGCAGAACTCTCCCGCACCTTCTCCGCCCTGGCGGATCCCACCCGGCGCAGCATCCTGCGCCGCCTGGCCGCCGGCACTGCCACGGTCAGCGACCTGGCCGGTCCCTTCAGCATGTCCCTGCCGGCGGTTTCCAAGCACCTGCGCGTGCTGGAGGATGCCGGACTCGTGCAGCGCGACAAGCAGGGCCGGGAGTACCACTGCCGCCTGCTGGCCGGCAACCTGCGCGAGGCCATGCAGTGGATCGCCTTCTACCGCGGCTTCTGGAACCGGCAGCTGGACTCCATGGAGGACTTCCTGGCAGCAGAGGACGAAACTGACAATGGAGCAGAAGATGAGCAGTGAACACAAAGCCGTGCTGGCCCGGCCCGCGGTGGAGATCGTCCGCGTTGTCAACTTCCCCGTCGCCCGGGTCTGGAAGGCCTGGGTGGATCCGCAGAAGTTCGCCAGCTGGTGGATCGGCGACCTGTTCGAAGCCACGGACATCAGCGCTGACGTCCGCGTGGGGGGACAGTTCCGCTGGGGCCTGCGCAATCCTGCGACGGGTGACAGCTACATGGCGAGCGGCGAATACCTCGAGATCGTGGAGCACGAGCACTTCGTGCTGTCCTGGGATTCGCGCCACAATGAGGAGACCTACCTGCAGGGGGCCCAGGTCACGATCAGCTTCCGCGACATCGAGGGCCGGGCCACGGAAGTCCGCATCCTGCATGAGTTCCTGGACCAGGCGCAGCAGTGCAGCGACTACTCCCAGGGCTGGGCCCGAGCCTTCACTTTCCTGGCTGCCCACCTGGCTGAAGCTGACAACACTGCTGAACTGCTCGGGGAAGCGCAGCGCAGCATCCGGCTCAGTGTGGAGATCCGGGCCAGTGCCGCAGAGATCTGGCCCTGGCTGACACAGGCCGCAAAACTCACGCAGTGGTTTCCGCACGAGGCTGAGATCGAGGCCCGGCCAGGCGGGAAGTACACATTCCGCTGGAACAAGGCCAACGGAGCCTGCCATGAGCGCAGCGGCCGGATCACGGTAGCTGAGCAGCCGCTGATCCTCGACATGGAGTGGTTCCCCACGGACTGGGACCCCGTGCTGGCAAAGGACACGGACTGGCATGCAGCCGGCCTGACGACGCTGCAGTGGCGGCTCAGGGAAAGCGGGCAGGGCAGCACCATTGTCAGCCTGCAGCATCTCGGCTGGGGCTATGGCGAACTCTGGGATGACGTGTTCAGGGGACATGCCGAGGGCTGGCAGGAATATGTGACGAACCTGCGTGAAGTCATCGAGGGCAGAGCAGACATCAGCTGATGGAGGCCAGACCGGCGAGCGCTGGCGCAAGACGGCAGCCCAGCTGTAACTTCCGCGCGGACTGGCGAGCGCTGGCGCGAGACGGCAGGTCACATCTGGTATCATCCTCAGCGGCCCCGGTCAGCGCGCGCCCGTAGCTCAGGGGATAGAGCATCTGCCTTCTAAGCAGAATGTCACAGGTTCGAATCCTGTCGGGCGTGGATTCCTTTCCCTAGAAGTAGATCGCGTAGCGCAATTCAACCTGCATCGAGATCTGGTTGTACCAGTTGTAACTCACCGCAGCCGCGCCACTGACTTCCTCCAGCGAGGGCGAAGCAACAAGCTGGTTCGTACCGCCGTCTATCGTCTCGGGACCGCTCCAGCTGCTGGCTTCGGCATTGTCCGCCCGGTAAATCTGCAGCAGCGTCGAGCCAGTGTTCATCGTGACGAGCATCGGGATCCCGTTGATCACTTCAAGGTCCACACCATAGGTACCGCCGCTGCCGATGACAACAGGGTCCTGCCAGGCACTGCCATCCGGATCAGTTGGCCGGGCGAAGCGTGTGTCAAAGGTCGGGTTGCCGGTGCCGAATGCAACCAGAGGCTCTCCCGCATCCATGAGGCAGGCCTGCTCCAGGCCGATGCCGCCGTTGTGGATGTCAGCATTGACAAACAGGTGCGAGATCGGCTGGGTATGGATGAAGCCGACGGTGGACATCGGGATCGAGGACCACAGGATCCCCGGTGCTCCGTCCATGTCCACGAGGCTCGTCGCGCCGACACCGGTGATGGTGTTGCTCACCAGCACCTTTGACAGCCAGTTGTTTCCGGTCGCATCCGTGGCCTGTTTGATGTACATCTTCAGCTGGGGCCCCGTGAAGCTGACGGCCGGCATGCCGTTGATGATCGCCAGCGAATTGTTCGAGCCGAAGGTGTTGAGTGCATCGATGTCCGTTTCCAGGATAGTGTTGAATACCCAGTTCTGGCCGGTCACGTCATCGGCCCGCGTATAGCGGAACTTGCCGGCGCCGTAGTCCCTGTAGCAGATTGCCGGATTGCCGGCGACGATCTCCATGTCGAACTCGGCCAGCTGGTTCAGCGTGATGTCTATCCGCTTTTCGCTGCCCCAAGTCAGTCCCTGGGTGTCCGTGGCCCGTATGAAGTACAGCCGGACGTAACTGAAGTCAGGAGCTGTCTGGTCATATGAGATGCAGGGTCGTCCGCCCGAGACCTTCATTTTTGTGTCCCGGAATACAAATGCGTCGGAATCCACAGTCTGGACATTCCAGCTGGGTTGCACGAAACTCATGTTGATGGTGGCAGTGTCGGAAAGGCCGCCGCTGTCGACGACGCGCACCTTTGCCACCCAGGGGCCGCCGCCGTAGTTGCGGATGATCTCCGGTGAGCTGGTCGTGGCATCGTAGCTGCCGTCATTTTCGAAGTCCCAGTCGTAGTGGTCTATGTTGCCATTTGCATCAGTGCTGCCGGAGGCATCCAGCGTGACCGCCAGCGGGGCGATGCCGCTTGTGGGATCCGCCGTGATGTCCGCCACGGGAGCCTCCGGTGCGATCACGATGGCCTGCACTGAATTACTGGCAATGCCTTCACTGCCCTGGTGCAGAGGTCGCAGCCAGTAGTGGTTGCCCGGCGTGATCACCGTCGAGCGCAGGAATTGCAGGCGCTGGCTTGCCGAAGAGCCCTGGGCGCTGGCGAAGGCCGTCGTGCCCGCGGCGGCAAGCGTGCTGGCCGAGCCGCCCCCAGCGGGGTAGTCACTGAGGTCGGCTGCAGTGTAGATGTTGTAGCTTTCCACGCCCCGGCCGAAGTTCTGCCCGATCGGTGTGATGTCACCGAGATTGATCTCACCGTTGCCATCGCCGTCCACCACGCTCTCCACGCTGGTGTCCGCGAAGGGGCCACTCTTGCCGAAGTGGATCCCCAGCGGCGTGAGGTCGCTGATGTTCACCAGGCCGTTCTGGTCATAGTCACCCGTGCAGCGATACTCCCAGTTGAGCTTGCCACCCGGCTGGTCAACGCTCAGTGTGCACTGTGAAGCGGGGTTCACGGGTGCGGCGCTGCTCATGCGGCCTGTGCTGTCAGTGTTGCCGGAACTGCGCCGGAAGCTGATTGTCAGGATATCAGTGGCTTCCTGCAGACCGGCATACTCCGTCAGGCCGCTGGCAACCACTCCGCTTACCAGCCGGCCCTCAGCCTCCGGCACGCTCAGGCTGAGCCACTGCCGGCCATCCGCCGTGCTGCGCAGGGGCCGGACCTCGTCAAGGGCCCAGCGGCCGGCATCGTAATCGATTGCCAGGTATGCCGCCCGCAGGTCACTGTGCTCCTGCACGGTAATGCTCAGCAGCGCCTTGTCATCCTGCCTGAGAATCTTGGAGGAAAGCACCTGGCTGTCCGGAGCGGGCAGGCTGCCATCCAGCAGACTGACCTGGAATTCCGCTGTCTGTTCCGGGAGGTTTCCCGCAGTATCGTTGCCCCCACAGGCTGAGCATAGCAAAGCGATCAAAAGCAGCAGGCAACTTGTATACCGCGTCATATCGGACATGTCCGGAACCTCCATGCATGCAGCACCAGGCGGTGCATCCTAACTGTATACCCAATTGCAGCACTGTTCAACTGGACCAGGTGGTCCCGGGCAGCACTATGCTCCCCGCTTTACTCCCCACCGGCGTATAATCCCTGTATGTTCCGCTTCCTGTGGATTGTCTCCTGGCTCGGCCTGCTGGCCATCACCCTGCGCGCCCTGATCAGATCGCGCGATCTGATCACGCAGATTCTGGGAGGACTTGACCCGGTGAGCATGTCGGTCTGGCAGCTGGGCCTGTTGCCCTTTACCCTGATCGGAGTGGTGATGCTCATTTTGAACCTGAGCCATTTCGGAGTGAAGATCCCCACACGCAGCCAGCAGCGCCAGCTCATCGGCATGTTGGTCATGGTGCTGTGGCTCTGGCTGTTTTCGGCGAAGGCCTGACAAGCCGGAGCCTAGCCTGCCTGGGGCACATGGTCGACACCCGGCTGGTCCTCCAGCTGGTCATCGCGCTCTTCGGCGGCAGCCTGGACCTCCGGTTCCACTTCCGCCAGCCTGCTGTCATTGCGGACTTCTGACAGCGGGAAGTCCAGGTGGAAGGTCGTGCCCTGGTCCTGCCGCGTTTCCATTGAGACCTGACCCTCGCTGAGCACCATCAGGTCAACAACGCTGGCCAGTCCGAGGCCGCTGCCCTTGCCGCTGCCCTTGGTGGTGAAGAATGGTTCGAAGATATGGGCCCGGATGTCCTCCGGAATGCCACCGCCGTCGTCAGAGACGCTCAGGCGGATGTACAGTCCCGGACGGATGTCGAAACGGCTGTTGCTGCACTCGCTCTGCTCGATGCGGCGGTTCAGCGTGCTGAGGATGATGGTCCCGGTTTCGCCGATGGCATCCGCCGCGTTGACAACAAGGTTCAGGAGGGCGTTTTGCACCTGCCCGCGGTCCACGAGCATCTTGTCCTCCTGCGCCCACAGGCCGTACTCCAGCTGCACCTTTGCCGGAACCGCCTTGCGCAGCAGGGGCTGGCTCTGTTGCACCAGCTCATGCAGGGCGTGTGTCTGCATGCCGGGGCTGTCATCCTGGCGCACGAATCCCCTGAGCTGCATTGCCAGCTGGTGCGCCCCCTGGCAGGCCAGGTCGATGGAGTTCAGTTCGTCATTGAGGGCCATTCCCCGTTCCTGCTTCATCTCGATCATTTCGCGTGACATCTGGATGACGCTGATGTGGTTGTTGAAGTCATGCACGAGTCCACTCGTCAGCCGGCCCAGGGTTTCCATCTTCTCCGAATGGCGCAGCTGCTGTTCGCGGCGGTGCTCCTCGCTGATGTCCCGGAAGGCCAGCACGAAACTGATGTTGTCAGGTGACTGGATGCCTGTGCCACGCACACTGAGCCTGATCCTGACGGATATCCCGTTGCGGCTGATCAGGAAGAATTCTCCCTCACCTTCCTTGCCCCGGAAGATTTCGTGGGCGCTGATCTGCAACTGCTTCGTGCTGTTGATGTTCAGGACCGCATTGAGGGGCTGGCCGATGCTGGAGTCCTGCGAGCATTCGCACAGGCGGCAGGCCACCGGGTTGATGTACCGTACCCGCATCGAGGAATCCACGGCGATCACGCCATCCTCGACGGCCTGCAGGATCATTGCCAGGTCACGTTCCCGGCTGGAGATCTGCTCATTGTTCTCGTTGATGATTTCGCGCAGTTCGGACCAGGTGCTGACGGCAAGCCAGATTATCAGGAATGTGGACAGGGCAGTCAGCCAGGCGGACAGGCTGGAATTCATCTCGTCTGCCTCGAATGTCAGGTGGGACATCCGGGTGATGAACATGAATGCGCTGACCAGGACCAGGGAACTGCACAGCGAGAGGATGTTGCGGTAAAACACTGGATTGACGAGCGCTGCCAGCAGGCAGGCCAGTACCAGGATGATCATGCCCTGGCCGAACAGGCCGTGGCTCAGCAGACCGAGGAAGCCGAATCCAACAACCGGGAGGATGTACAGGTTGCAGCGTACCGCGAAAGTAAAGCGGCGTCCCAGCAGCAGGCTGAAGACCAGCAGCATGTAGAAGCCCAGCTGGGCCAGTTGGATTGGCAGCAGGCCCGTATCCCAGGCCC
>JAHEFU010000079.1:0-3435 GCA_024645305.1 Planctomycetales bacterium | reverse complement strand
AAAATATCAGCAGCAGCCGCAGCAGTTTCTCCATTCGGCTCTGGATGGCCATCTGCTCAAGGTCACTTTCAGTGCTGATTTCTGCGTTCAAACTCATATTGCTGCCTGTCTAGTTTAGACAATGTGTGCGCTGAATACCATCCGTCTATCAAATCATGCGGAATCACGTACCGCGCCTGCCTGGCTAACCTCGAATGGGCGGCTGGCTTCGCCGAAGTAGAGAGTCCGGTGCGGGAAGGGAATTTCGATGCCCTGCTCATCAAACGCCAGTTTGATTCGCCGGTTGAATTCGCGGCCCACATCGTACTGCTGCAGGGGATGCGTCTTGATCCGGCCGCGAATCGTCACCGCGCTGTCATCAAACGACTGCAGTCCCTGGATCTGGCCTTCATCCAGCATCAGGCTGCCCCATTGCTTGTCGGCAGCCATGCCCTGCATCACTGCCTGCATCACGCCCATCACCCTGTCCACGTCCTCCTTGTAAGCCACACCCATGTGGAAGACATACGCGCTCCAGCCATTGGACTGGTTGCTCAGGGTCTGGATGCTGCCATTAGGAAAGATATGCACTTCACCGCTGAAGTCTCGCAGGACCAGTGTGCGGAAGCTGATCTGTTCGATGTAGCCCCAGGTCCCGTTCACCTTCACCGCGTCACCGACCCGGACCTGGTTTTCGAGGATGATGAAGAAGCCGGCGATCAGGTCCGCCACCAGGGCCTGGGCCCCGAAGCCCAGGGCCACGCCTGCAATCCCGGCACCAGCCAGGATCGGTCCGATTTCCACGCCGGATTCCTGCAGGATCAGCATGCCGGCCACGAGCCAGACGGTAATCGAGATTGCCTGGCGGGCCAGGCCGGCAATGGTCTGCGCCCGGCGACGGGATTCGCTTTGCAGTTCTCCGTCGGTCTGTCCCTTGTCCTCAATGCGCTTCTCGATCCGGTTCATCAGGCGCGACAGCACCAGGTTCACGAGCAGGGTCAATGCCACGATCAGGACGATCCGGATGATCGCCGGGATGATCGTGTCCCAGTCAAGAATGCCGTAAAGGGCTTCTCGCAGATCCATGATTTCCTCCTTGGATGTCGGAAACCTGCCTTGGGAGGTTTCGCGGGAATTCTTTTCGCCGGCACATGTCTGTACCGCATAGCCGCAGGATTGTAGCAAGCTGCCTGGCCAGCCCTGCCGGCCCGCCGGGCACATATACTTGCCGTATGCCATTCAAGCTAGCCACAGATGGCCAGGCCTGGGCCCTCATCACCGGTGCCACGAGCGGTATCGGAGCGCAGTATGCCCGTGAGCTGGCCGCCCGCGGTTTCCACCTGCTGCTGCATGGCCGCCGGGAAGCCAAGCTGCGCGTTCTGGCTGAGCAGCTCAGGACCGGGCACGGTATCCAGACGGAAGTACTGCTGGCGGATCTGGCAACAGAAGCGGGAATCAGTCGTGTCGAGCAGGCCGCCGCAGGGCTCAGTGGCCTGCGCATCCTCGTCAACAATGCCGGCTATGGCGAACCCGGCCTGTTCCACGAGCGCAGCCTGCAGTCCCTGACCGACATGCAGCGGGTGCACAATGATGCCGTTGTCAGGATCACGCGGGCGGGCATCGGGCACATGGTGACTGCCGGTCAGGGAGCGGTGATCAACATTGCCAGTATCGCGGCCTACCTGCCGGGGCGGGGCAATGTAATGTACTACGCCACCAAGGCATTCCTCAATGCCTTCAGCCGCAGCCTGGCTACGGACCTCGAGGGCACGGGTGTCGTGGTGCAGTCGCTGTGCCCCGGTTTCACGCATACGGAATTCCATGACCCCGGACGCCGGGCGCACTTTGACAAGTCAACGACGCCGCGCTGGCTGTGGATGGAGGTGGAGGAGGTCGTCAGGATCTCGCTGGCCCGGCTGGGACACGGGAAGGTGATTGTGATTCCCGGCCTCGTCAACCGGATCTTCGCCTGGATCGGCGGGCACGAATGGCTGTACCGGTTCATCATGAAACGGGTGCGCCGGAAGTAAAGGAGCGCCGACTGCCTAGTCGGCAGATTCAATAAAGGAGCGCCGACTGCCTAGTCGGCAGATTATTCTCGGTACAAATCAGGCGTTGTATCAATTACATAAATATGTTACAAATATTGCATGCTGGATGGTCCAAGAATCTATAACCATGGCAAGTTACCTCATATCGATGCGCCAGGAGAGCTCCAGTTCATAACCTTCAGGCTTGCGGACTCTTTGCCAGGTAGTGTCTCTATTGTACATTCTCGCAGGTCAGGAAATGCAACGACTGGTGAATTTCAGGATGTGGATACCGATCTGGATGCTGGTCGGGGAATGTGCATTTTGCGCGAATACAGGCATGCAGAGATTGTCAGGGACGCCATTATTCATCGGCACGGAAGAGTCTATGATTTACATGCATGGGTGGTAATGCCGAATCATGTTCATTTATTTATCAGGCAACATCAGGATGCTGGTCTCGGCGTCATCATCAAATCCCTGAAGACGTATACGGCAAACAGATTGAATGAAGCCAGGAATACCGCGGGCAGGGTCTGGCAGTCTGGCTACTTCGATAAACTGGTTACAAATGAAAGGCAACGTGTCGCTGTAATCAACTATATTCATCAGAACCCTGTCAAGGCTGGGCTGGTCCTGGCTCCAGAAAATTGGCAATTCAGTAGTTATGTAAGAGAATTTCCCGTCAATGGCTGACTAGGCAGTCAGCCCTCCTACATTCCCGTCAGCTTGCCGATCACCAGCCCGATTGTCAGCAGCATCCCGAAGGCCATGTGCAGCTTGGCGGTATTCTCAATGCTGGGATGCAGCTTCTCGGCATCGGTCTCCGGTGTTTCAGCGAAGAGCTTAGCCAGCGGCAGCGCCAGCGGCAGGGTCAACAGCGGCAGCAGGCCGAACCAGCTGATCATCCCCGTGACGGCAAAGACCACGACACAGACGTAAGGCGCGAACAGCATGAAGTAGTAAAGCTGGCGGGCCTTCTCGGGTCCGACGATGTTTGAGAGCGTCTTCACCCCGGCCTGGCGGTCATCCTCGATGTCGCGGATGTCATTCGCATGCAGGATCGCGGTCACGATGAATCCGATCGGGATGCTGATGACCACCGGCAGCCAGTCCAGCGTACCGGTCTGGATGAACCAGGCGCCGACCACCATCAGGGTGCCCATCATCAGGAACACCAGCGGCACTCCGAGTGCGTTGTACTTGGCGGAATTGTCACCCGCCGTGTACCAGATCGCGGCCAGCAGTCCCGTCACGCCAATTGCCATGATCGGCCAGCCGAAGGGGTAGGGCGTCTGCGCATGCGTGTGGAAGTGGTACATGAAGTAGAAGCCGATCAGCGAGCCGAGGATGAAGAAATTGCGGGCCGCGGCCATGGTCTGTGCCGGCTCCATCGCACCGCTGACCAGTACCCCGCTGCCGCCAT
>JAHEFU010000274.1 GCA_024645305.1 Planctomycetales bacterium | reverse complement strand
ACTGATGGGGGGAGACCTGTTCGCGCACCGGCGCAAGCTGTGGGGGATCGGGCAGCATCACAGCCGCAAGTTCGGGCGCGGGACGGATTTTGATCATCTGCGTGAGTACACACCAGACGATGAATTCCGCAGCATCAACTGGAAGGCCACAGCCCGCCGCGGGCGCCCCGTGGTCAACCAGTTCCAGGTGGACCAGTCACGCGACCTGATGTTGCTTGTGGACTGTGGCCGGCTGATGCACACGGAAATCGCCGGTCGGCCCCGCCTGGACCGCTACCTGGATGCCGCTGTACACCTGGCCTACCTGGCGCTTTCTCAGAAGGACAGGGTGGGGCTGATGGCCTTCTCCAGTGAGACCCGGCGCTATGTGCCGCCCGCCCGGCGCCCCCGGCAGCTGGATGCCATCATTGAGGCGGTCTTCGACCTCAAGGCCGAGTTCGTGGAAAGTGACTATGCCCGGGTGCTGGCAATGCTGCGCTCCAGGCACAGCAAGCGCGGTCTGGTGGTGCTGTTTACGGACCTGGTGGACAGTGTGTCCAGCAAGCGCGCCGTTGCCAACCTCAGCCGGCTGTCGCGGACGCACCTGCCCGTGATCGTGATCCTGGACGATCCGGAAATCGGCAGGATGGCCGGACAGCATACGGTGACAGCCGACGATGCCTTTATAATGGCCAGCGCCGAATCGCTGCTGCAGCAGAAGCGGCGCAGCATCCAGGAGCTGCGCAGCCGGGGCTGCCTGATTGTCAATGTGGCGGCCGATAAGCTCAATGCGGCGGTAGTCGACAAGTATCTGCAGGTCAAGGCCCGCAACCTCATCTGACGGGCAGGTGGTGCTGGCGGAGGTAATCGAAGGCCTGCGTCCAGGCCAGGTTGCGATGGCTCAGCGCGTTCTTGCGCTCCTTGTCCAGCTCAGCGAAGGTCCGGCCGCTCTTCAGGTCAATGAAGATCGGATCGTAGCCGAAGCCCTGTTCCCCGCGCGGTTCCTCGGCGATGGCGCCACTGACACTGCCGCGCCAGCTTTCGACGAGCATGCCGTTCACTGCCAGGGCGGTGTAGGCCAGGAACTGAGCGCTGCGGTCATGCTTGCCCCGCAGCCGGTCCAGCACCTGCCAGTTGCGCTCCACTTCCGTCTCGGCGATGCGGGCGCTGTGTACGCCGGGCCAGCCCATCAGGCTGAACACCATCAAACCACTGTCCTCGGAGATCACCGGCGGGGCGATACCATGGGTGCGTCGCAGCCAGAGGCTGTACTTGACGGCTTTGATGACAGCATTCTCCTCACAGTTCGTACCGTCCTCAGTGATATCCGGACAATTGTCAAAATCAGAAATTGCCTGGATTTCAAGTCCGGACGCAGCAGGCAGAGCCGCGATCTCGCGGACCTTGCCGGGGTTTCTGCTGGCGATGACTATCACGGAGTTATTCTAGCCGATACTCACAGCTGCCTATCGTGAGGCTGTCACCCTGGCGGATGTCGAGGGCCATGCCCGGTTGCAGGGGTGTGCCATTGGCAACGGTGCCGTTTGTGCTGCCGGAGTCCACGATGCTTGCGGTATCCGCACTCAGGGTGATGACGCAGTGCCGCCGGCTGACCTGGCTGTCACGGGAGAGGACTATACTGCCCTCGCTGCGGCCGATCACATTCTCGCCCGGACTGAGTTCGAAGCGCTCTCCCTCGTAGGGGCCGCTGCTGCAGGCCAGCGCTGTGGGTTTTCCGCCCCGCCGCGCCTGGGCCGCTGCCGGGCTGGTTGCGCCACTGAGCATATCCTGCTCGGTGATCTGGCCCAGCTGCTCCTCCTGGAAATAGCGCGCTTCCTCCACGCGACCCTCGCCCTCCCGCAGCTCCTTCTCGTTGAACACGAAGCTGCTGGTACCGAGCATGAAGGCATCACCGTTGCGTAGCAGTTTGCGGGCCAGCAGGGCTCCGCCGTAGAGGATCGGTGAATCGGGGTCACTTACTTCCAGCACAAAGCCATCACTGCTTTCGCTGATTGAGGCATGCAGGGGCAGCATGCCGGGATCGCCGGCCACCCGGATCTGGCAGAGTTCACTGGTCCCGATCTCCACACCGTCCAGTCCGATGACATAATCCCGGCCTTCCAGTGGAGTGATCTGCAGGGTCAGCCAGACACGCCGGGAAATCCTGTAGATCGTGGCGATGATGAGCAGCACAAGCACGATGGCAATGGCGACAATGCCCGGGATCAGGGCGCGGCCGAGGGCCTGGGCCAGACCCGGGCTGCGGTAGGTGTAGGTCCCGGGGATGGTGCTGCGTACATTGTTCAGGCTGGCGGAGATGTCAATGATCTGACCCTGTTCGGCGCTGGCAACAGACTCGTACTCCAGCAGATACTCGTTCTGGATCTGATTCAGGATGTTCTGGTAGACATCACTCAGGTCCTCCGCGTTCGGGCTGTCCATGTGCAGTCCACCGGTGCGCTTGGCCAGCTGCTGCAGGGCGGAGCGGTTCACCTGGTCGCCCAGAGCCAGGGTGTAGATGGAGAATCCCTTGTTCTGGGACATGGCTTCCGCTTCATAGACCTGGATCACCGTCTGCAGGTTCTCCAGGCTGTTCGTGTCAACGCCGTCCGACAGCACGATCATCGCCTTGCGGGCTTCCACGGTATCATCAATCAGATCCTCGATGCCGACCTTGATCCCGTCCCACAGCGTGGTCTGGCCCCAGGCCGCGAGGTAGTCAAGCTCGGCAAGCAGCTGATGGTGGTCTGTTGTCATGTCCACCGCCGAATAGGCAGCGTCAGAGAATGTCACGAGACCCACCCGGTCAGCCGGGCCGAGCTGGCCGACGAATTCCCGGATAGCCTGCTTCTCAAGGTCTAGTGGGGTCTGCTCTGCATCCCGGTCCATGCCGAGCATGCTGCCGCTGACATCCACCACGAACATCACAGAAAGCGGCAGATCCAGTTCATCTCGGTTGGCAAAGCGGATGCTGCCGACCGGCTGGTTGTTCTCAATGATTTCAAAGTCGTCTGCCAGCAGAGTGCGGATGGGGATCCCGCCTTCGTCTGCCACGCTGACAAAGGCCCGTACCGTGGGGAAGTCTCCCAGTTCGATCTGACTGATGCGCAGTTCCACATTTTCCTTGTACTGCAGAAACGGATCGGTGTTGCGCCGGGTACCGCGCTCACTGGGGGTACCTTCGTTCTCTTCCTTCGGGTTGGGTTGCTGCATCCCCTGGCCCTGAGCCGTCACGCTGGGGAACAGGAGCAGCAGGCACAGCACGGCCAGCCAGTTGCCGGTGTTCCAGCGCATCAGGAGCGGGCCTCAACACGGAACTGGGTGGTCCCGATGCGGATCACGTCCCCGGGCGCCAGTGCACT
>JAHEFU010000078.1 GCA_024645305.1 Planctomycetales bacterium | reverse complement strand
TCGCACATGGCAGCCACCGAGATGGAGAACCATGCCAACCGCCCGGAACTGCTGGCTGCCACCCAGAGCGGCAGCGGGGTTTCGCGCCGCTTCAGCCGCAGCGTGCATGAGAACATGATGTACTACGCCGTCGCCGTTTCCGGTGACAATGGCCTGCTGGGCTACGTGCGGACCTCCCTGCCCCTGAGTGACGTTGCCAGGCAGCTGTCCGCCCTGCGCATCGCCGTGCTGATCGGCACGGGGATCACGCTGCTTGTCAGCCTGCCGCTGGGCCTGTTCTTCGCACGCCGGGTGACGCGGCCCGTGACCCGCATGACGGAAGTGGCCCGCGGCATCAGCGGCGGCGACTACAGCAGCCGGGCCGAGGTGGCATCGCATGACGAGCTGGGGCAGCTTGCGGAAATGCTCAACAGCATGTCTGACAGCCTCAGGCAGCGCATGCAGACTATCTCCCGCGACCGCAACCAGCTGGAGGCGATCCTCGCCAGCATGAGCGAGGGCCTGATCGCCGTGGACAGCCAGGAACGCGTCGTGCACATCAACCGCGTGGCCGCCGGCTACTGCCGGCAGGAATATGACGGCATCGCGGGCCGGCATGCCTGGGAGTGCCTGACAGTTCCCGAACTCGTACAGGCCCTCAGCTCAGCGATCCACCACGGGAGCACCATCCAGCGTGAGCTTGAGCTCGTCGGCACGGAAAACAACCGCTGGATCAGCTTCGTCGTCACGCCATGGCAGGACGGGTCAGAGCACGTGGTCGGCGCTGTCGGCATCATCCGTGACATCACGGGCACCCACGAGTTCGAGCACATGCGCACGCAGTTCATCGCCAATGCCAGCCATGAACTCAAGTCCCCCGTGACGGCGATCCGTGGCCTGTCCGAGACCATCCTCAACGACGAGGAAATGGAGCCAGCGGTGCGCAGCCGCTTCATTGGCAACATCCTCGACGAATCACTGCGCCTCGGGGTGCTGGTGAATGACATGCTGGCACTGTCCCGGGTGGAGCACGGCTTCCATGAGCGCGAGGACAAGCCGCTCGACCTCAACACAGTAGCCCAGCTGGCCTGCGACAACCTCGCCGCCAAGTCCGAGGCGGCCGGTGTGCGACTTGTCCTGAAGCTGAGCACCGAGCCGCTGGTTGTCAAGGGTGACCACGAGAACCTGCAGCTGGCCATCAGCAATCTCGTGGACAATGCCATCAAGTACAGCGGTGACAGCCGCAGCGTGGAGGTCCGGGTGGACACCGAGGCCGGACGCCCGCGCATCAGCGTGCAGGACCACGGCCCCGGGATCCCGGAGGAGCACCACTCGCGCATCTTCGAACGCTTCTACCGGGTTGACAAGGCCCGCTCCCGCCAGCTCGGGGGCACCGGCCTGGGGCTGGCCATCGTCAAGCACGTGATGATCGCCCACGGCGGAGAAGTCCGGCTGCAGAGTACGCCCGGATCCGGTTCAACCTTCATGCTGTACTTCCCGAAATCGGTGGATAACAGCTGATCTCCGCGTAATCTGCCCTGAATTCATCAGGGCCCACGCAATCTTCACACGATTCACACACAGCCTGAGTAAATTCTCACTGCCTATCACGGAGGTATAACGATGAATAAGCTCAGATCCGCAAATCAGAGGCTGTTGCTCATCCTCGCAGCCATACTCGCCACACTGGCAGCGGCATCCTGCAATGACAGCAGCCCCCAGGGTGACAGCGGCAGCGCTGCCACATCCACTGCGCCGGCCTCAGTCCCACCTGAGTCAGCAACGGCATCCCTCAGCGGCACCATCACGGTGGACGGTTCCAGTACCGTCTATCCCATCACGGAAGCCGTGTCCGAGGAATTCGGCAAGCTCAATCCCGATGTCAAGGTGACCGTCGGTGTATCCGGCACCGGTGGCGGTTTCAAGAAGTTCACCGTCGGCGACACTGACATCTCAGATGCCTCGCGCCCGATCAAGGGTAGCGAGAATGAGGCGGCTGCCGCGAACGGTGTTGACTACATCGAGATCCCCGTGGCCTTCGACGGACTGGCAGTCGTCGTGAATACGGAAAATACATGGGTTGACAAGCTCACTGTGGAGGAACTGAAGAAGATCTGGGAACCGGGCAGCACCGTGAAGAACTGGCAGGACGTCCGCAGTGGATTCCCTGACAAGCCCCTCGTGCTGTTCGCCCCCGGTACCGACTCCGGCACCTTCGACTACTTCACCGAGGCCATCAACGGCAAGGGCGGCGAGAGCCGCAGTGACTTCACCGCTTCCGAGGATGACAACGTCATCGTGGCCGGCGTCGCCGGCAATGAGGGGGGTATGGGCTACTTCGGCGTGGCCTACTTCGAGGAGAACAGGGACATCCTCAAGGTGGTCCCGGTTGATGCTGGCAACGGCCCGTGTGAGCCGACACTGGACAATGTGATGACCGGCAGGTACGTTCCCCTCAGCCGCCCGCTGTTCATCTACGTCAGCTCCCGCAGCCTGGAACGGCCTGAAGTATCCGGCTTCATTGACTACTACATCAGGAATGCCGGCAAGCTGGCGCAGGAAGTCGGCTATGTGCCCTTCCCGCGCAGTGCCTATGCACAGATTGCCACCCATGTGGCTGAGGGCAGGACGGGCAGTGCCTTCAGCGACAAGAACACCATCGGCATGACAATAGAGGAAGTGCTCGCCACTTCCAACTGACAGACCCGGAGTATCCAAAGTCCCCGATTCGCACCGGCCAGTCCGGGGCGGGGCGGGGCGGGAATCATTCAATGGCAGCAATCAATCCGGCGGTGCAGCTCAGCCGCAAGGCCAACAGGATCCTGAAGGAGGAAGGCATCAGGATCGTGCTGGCTGTCAGCGCCCTGCTGTCGGTGGCAACAACCGCCGGCATCGTCTACACCCTCGCATCCGAGAGCTTCCACTTCTTCCAGCAGGTCAGCCCGGCGGAGTTCTTCCTCACCACGGACTGGGCTCCCCTCTTCAGTCCACCGCGCTTTGGTGTCCTGCCCCTTGTGAACGGCACACTGCTCGTCACCCTCGTCGCCGCCGTGATCGCCATCCCGCTGGGAGTTGCCTCGGCGATATACCTGAGCGAATTCGCCACACAGCGTTCCCGGGCCTGGATCAAGCCGATCCTCGAGGTGCTGGCCGGCATCCCGACCATCGTCTATGGCTTCTTCGCCCTGGTCACGATCACTCCGGTGCTGCAGAAGATCTGGCCCCAGACCCAGGTCTTCAACGTGCTTTCCGGCTCGATCGCCGTCGCCATCATGATTCTCCCCACGATCGCCTCGCTGTGCGATGATGCCCTGCGCAGTGTCCCTGACAGCCTGCGCCAGGGAGGCTATGCGATGGGGGCGACGAAGCTGGAAGTGACCGCCAGCGTCGTCCTGCCGGCGGGCCTGTCCGGCATCCTGGCCGCCATCATCCTCGCCCTGTCCCGGGCCATCGGTGAGACGATGATCGTCGTCATCGCCTGCGGCGGACAGCCCAACATCACCGCCAACGTGTTCGAGCCCGTGCAGACGATGACCGCCTACATCGTGGCCGTCAGCCTCGGGGACACACCCCACGGCACGATCGGCTACCTGACAATCTTCGCCGTCGGTGGCCTGCTGTTCCTGATCACGCTGTGCATGAACATCGTGTCACATAAGATCATGCGGCGCTTCCGCGAGGTGTACGAGTAATGGGCCGCCAGGGATTGGGCACGGAGAGGGATGCACGCATCAACCGGCACCTGAAGTCACGGCATCTCAAGGCCCAGGTCTTCAAATGGGTCTGCTTCGCCTCCACCTGGGTCGGCCTCGTATTCCTCGTGGCCCTGCTGTTTACCGTCAGCCAGCAGGCATTCCGCTACATGTGGGAACGCACCGAGACCAACCCCTTCGTCGTGCGGGAGATGATCGAGCACGATCCCAGCTTCCTGGCGCGCGCAGAGGAAATCTGCTGGGGCTTCGAGGCAGTGTTCACACCACTAGATGAGGCTGCCCTCCGGACCGGCAGGGACCTGCGGATCCAGCGCATGGTGAAGTTCCATGACCAGCAGTCCTTCCTGATCACGCTGAGGGAGGATGAGCCCGAACTCTATTCCCAGCTCGGTATTAATCCTGGCAACGGCACACGCTGGCGGATGCTCGCCAGCAACTTCGCGCAGTTCTTCAACAACTTCCCATCCCGCAACGCCGAGAACGCCGGCATCCGGAGTGCCATCGCCGGCACGCTGTGGATGATCACGATCACGGCCCTGATTGCCATTCCGCTGGGAGTGGCCTCCGCCATCTACCTGGAGGAGTACACGCGGGAGAACCGCATCAGCCGATTCATCGAGATCAACATCGCCAACCTGGCGGGCGTGCCCTCCATAGTCTATGGCCTGCTCGGACTTTCCCTGTTCGTGGGCTACTTCAGCATGATGAAGACGCGCTTCCCGGACAGCGAGATGTTCAGCAACCCGCGCAACGTGATGGCCGGGGCCCTGACCATGACCGTCCTGATCCTCCCGGTGATCATCATTTCCGCCCGCGAGGCCATCAAGGCAGTGCCGGCCTCCCTGCGCCAGGCGGCCTACGCGGTCGGGGCCACACGCTGGCAGGTTGTCAGGCACCACATCCTGCCCGCCGCGCTGCCCGGCATCGTCACCGGCGTGATTCTCTCGATCTCCCGGGCCATCGGTGAGACCGCCCCGTTGATCACCATCGGCGCCCTGACCTACGTGGCCTTCGTGCCGGAGAATGTGTTTTCCGGCTTCACCGCTCTGCCGATCCAGATCTACAACTGGGTCAGCCGCCCGCAGAAGGAATTCCATGACCTGGCGGCCAGCGGGATCATCGTACTGATGATCGTGCTGCTGAGCCTCAACGCCTTCGCCGTGACAATCCGTCACCGTGCGGAAAGGAGACTGAAATGGTAGATAACACAGCCCGCCGTGAGCCCGGACCGCCGGGCCGCGGCACCGAACCCGCCCTGAGCATCAGTACCCATCTCGGTCCTGCAGATGCTAATCTCAGAAACGTGGAAGCAGACAGGGGCAATGACATCCTGGCCGGCATGACCATCGCCATCGAGGCGCGCGACCTGTGGATATCCTACAGTGGCAACCCTGCGGTGAGGAATGTCAGCCTGTGTTTCCCCGAGAACCAGGTGACGGCGATCATCGGCCCCTCAGGCTGCGGCAAGAGTACGATCCTGCGCCACCTCAACCGCATGAATGAGTTCATCCAGGGGGTGACGACCCAGGGTGCTGTGCTGTACCGTGGCCAGAACCTGTATGCCCCGGACATCGATCCCGTGGAGGTCCGCCGGCGCATCGGGATGGTCTTCCAGAAACCCAACCCCTTCCCCAAGAGCATCTTCGAGAACATCGCCTGGGGTCCCCGCATCAATGGCATCGCCACGAAGAAGGAGCTGCCGGAGCTTGTGGAGCAGTCCCTCAGGTCCGCCAACCTGTGGGATGAGGTTAAGGACCGCCTTGATGAAAGCGGACTCGGACTGTCCGGTGGCCAGCAGCAGCGCCTGTGCATCGCCCGGGCCATTGCCATGGGCCCGGAGATCATCCTGATGGATGAACCCTGCTCCGCGCTGGACCCCGTCTCCACGGCGCGCATTGAGGACATGATCTACGAGCTGAAGGACCACTACACGATCGTGATCGTCACCCACAACATGCAGCAGGCGGCGCGCATCTCTGACTACACAGCCTTCATGGTCAGCGGTGAGCTGATCGAATTCGGCCGCACCCGCCAGGTCTTCACGCTCCCCGCCGAGAAGCAGACCGAGGAATACGTCACCGGCCGCTTCGGCTGATCCGGAGGATCAACACATGACAAAGCACCTGACCCGCGACATGACCGACATCGAGCGCCATATCCTCGAGATCGGCGCACTGGTGGAGACATCCATCCAGAAGGCCATCGCCTCCCTCGCCAGCATGCGCCCGGAGCTGGCCCGCGAAGTGATCGACCTGGACCAGGTGATTGACAGCATGGAAGTTGACATCGAGGAGGAGTGCCTGAAGCTGCTGGCCCTGCACCAGCCCGTGGCCACCGACCTGCGCTTCATCGTGGCCTCCATCAAGGTCAACAGCACCCTGGAGCGGATGGGTGACCTGGCCTGCAACATCGCCCGGGCCAGCATCCGCCTGTCCGAGACATCCTCAGGCGGGCGCCCCGAGCTGACCAGCCTTGCCGAGCAGGTGCGCCTGATGGTGGGGGAGAGCCTCAAGGCCCTTGTCAACATGGATGCCGATCTGGCCCGTGTGGTGATTGCCCGCGATGACGTGATCGACGAGGGTAATGCCCGCATCATCGACGAGCTGACCCGGAACCTGATTGCCAATCCGCGCAATTCGGTGCAGAACATCGAGCTGATGATGGCCAGCCGCCACCTGGAGCGGATTGCCGATCAGGCCACCAACATCGCCGAGGACGTGGTATTCATGGTCGAGGGCGAGATCATCCGCCACCAGCACATCAAGCTGGAGATCGTCGACGACTAGGATGCGTGTGATGCAGGCTGGCAGCAGCCGGCTGGATTGTCACTCCACTCCCGCCCGTCCAGCCTCATCATGCTGCTGCCGCAGCTCGTCCAGCAGTTGCGCGTCCTCATCCTCCGTGCGCACGGCGTCGTCCATTACAGAGTACTCCTGGGCCAGGCTGTCCAGCAGTTCACCCGCCTCCGCCATCCCGGACTCCCCACCCTCGCTGATCAGGAGCCGCGCCAGGGGCAGTCCGGCATGCATTGAACCGGCTTCCACGGCCTGCCGGTAGAAGTCCCGCGCCAGCCCCGGATCCGCTTCCAGGCCGATGCCCTCCTCGTAGATCGTGCCCAGCCGTTCATAGGAATTGATGTCACCCTGCGCCGCCGATTCCGCGAACAGCTGCAGCGCCCGCTCAATGTCGAAGCCGCCGAATTCAGGGGTGGAATACAGCCTTGCCAGCCCGCTGGCCCCGTAGACACAACCCTTGTCATGCGCCATGCGGTACCACATCTCGGCTTCCAGCAGGTCCCGCTCAACATGCATCCCCCACTCCAGCAGATTGCCCTTGAGCAGCAGGCTCGGCACATATGTGCTGTTGGCATTGCTGGCGACGTTGCTGATGTACTCTGACCAGCCCGCATCATCCTCGATGCCGATGAAGGCCAGGGCGATGATGCACTGGGCCTCCATGTTGCCATTCTCGGCGAAGTCCCACAGCGCCGGTTCGACCTGCGGCCAGATGGCCTCCGCCTCCGCCCGCCGACTGCGGTAGTTTGGTGCCGTCGCCAGCAGGGTGTACAGGTGCCCGCCCGCCAGCATGTCACCCTCGGCAAAGCCCCGCTGCAGCATTTCCTCGGCTCCTGCGCAGTCTATCGGCTGGCCGATGCCGTAACGTTTTTCCACTGCTGCGGCCCGCAGTCTCCAGTCCGTCTCAGACATGGGCTGCGCACCCGCTCCCGGCGCACTGAGGAAACTCAGCTGAAGGGGATAGGCACTGAAGTGGTTGACGATCAGCACGGTGCTCCACACGAGGATGGCAACGCACAGCGCCAGCGCCACAAGGCCACAACTGATCACTGTCCGGTTGTTCATGCTGCCTCCCCCGGCCGGTCTAGCCGGACATGCCTGACGGGACATGTCCCCCTGATTGTACGCCAGGGTGCCCGCTGCACGGTATGGGTCGGCGGAGCCGCCTGTGGAGGGAGCCCTGACCACCGGCACGGCTCCCTCCCGGGTTGTCAGCTGTTACATCCCGGCGGGCGGATGCAGGTTGGTCACTTCACCTGTCATCACATTGATCATCGCGATGTCCACCCAGTCTGAACCCATCGCATCGGCGGCGGTGTTATCCGGATTGTCATCGGCGATGTAGTACGGCACGAGGCGCAGCTCCTGGTTTTCCATGCCCTCATTGAGCAGGATCAGCACGGAGCCCTGCACCGGGCCGGTGGGAGCCAGCGTCCCGAGGTCCTGGCGGTAGTGCACGCGCACCTTGTACTCGCCGGCCTCTACCTGGCCGTCATTGTCAGGCTGCAGCGCAACCATCTCCGGGCCGAAGCCGGAGTCATTCTCCAGCAGCATGTTGAGCAGCTTCTTGGATCGCGGATGCCCCGGCCAGACGGGCTCGCCGTTCGGTTCGATCACGTACAGGTCGAGGTCCGCCAGGTTCCGCAGCCAGTTGTTGTAGACTGCCACCTTCTTGATGGCTGAAGTGCCGGTCACGCTGGTGACGAGGGTCGCCCCGTTGCGTTTCCAGTCGCTCTGGCTCATCGTGCCGGCCATGATGATGATGGAATTGTCACCGTTGTTGATCGGTACGCTGCCCGAGAAGTGCCCGGCATTCACCGGGATGGTGTTCAGCATGCCGTTGACATAGGCGATCACCTCAGCCTGGCCATTCAGGCCGGACAGCAGGTTGCCCGTGATCTGCACACTGTTGCCAGCCACGACCTGCCCGAATGTGGGGCTCGTGAGCTGGATGTCCTGGGAGAGGGCGAAGCCGTTTTCCGCCTCCGTCGTCAGGTAGCCGAAGTCCTCGGCACGGCCCATCGAAGGACCCGCAATGAAACCGAAGGAGTTCCAGCTGCCGTAGTTACCAAAGCCCGTGTTGCCGTCAAATGGCAGGAACTGCTCGTTATTCTTGCTGTTGACATCGTAAAACGTGAAACCCATGTCGTCGTATTCATAAACCACACACGCATGGTTACCTGAGCCATTGACGCCCAGCAGCAGGACAAGCGGATCCTCGAAGACCGAGAGGTAAATCTTCATCGTCAGTCCCACCAACCCCTCAGTGCTGGCCATCTGGCCATCCCAGGACTTGAAGGCCCAGGCCTGGCTCTGGGCCAGGTGGCCGCGCGCCGCCGTCAGGTGGGCGATGCTCACCGGGTTGCCACCGGCGCTGCTGTACTTCCCGTTGAGGATCTCCGAGGGGCCCTCAGTGTAGAACCACTGGCAGTAGCCGGACATCCCGAGGCAGTTGCCACCCGGGGAGAAGTAGTTGCCGAAGTTGTTGATGTTCCAGCCGTGCAGCGCCGGATCGAAGGGCAGGCTGCTCTGCAGGAAACCCACGATCTTGGAGATGTCGAACCAGCCTACCACGAAGGTCCCGAAGCGCCGGCTGTCCACCTTGATCCGGTTGTTCTCGGTGTCGAGGTCCAGCAGTGTTGTAGGCATCCAGCCATGGGCCTTATCGAAGTACAGCACGCTCACATTGCTTTCGTCACCAAAAGCTGCGTCGTCATAGGGCAGGGTCATCTTCAGCGGCGCATTGAGCATGTCGTCATCGGAGATCCCGATATGGCAGGCCGGGCTGCCTGTGAAGAAGCTCTCCGGCAGGCCGGGAGGCAGCTCCGTCTGGTAGGCCACGATCTCCATGTCACCCAGCAGGCTGCCGGGCACCGCCTCGACCATAATGTCCCCCAGCTGCAGCTCACCGCCGCCCCGTCCCAGCTCACCGGCTCCACCGCCCACATCAGCGATCATGTACTGCTGCGAGGTGCTGGCGTAAGAGCCGTTCTCGTCCGTCACCTGCAGGATGGCAACATAGCTGCCGGGTTCAGCCAGCGGGCTGCTGACCATGCTGTCAGCCCCGGTGTAGTCAAATGTGCCGTCACCTGTGAAGTCGAATTCATATGTCAGTGCCAGGGCGCGCGGGGAACTGCTGCCACTGGCGTCAAAGTCCGCACCGAGCGGCTGCCCGATCCAGGGCACCACATCCAGCACCGCGAGCGGCGGTTCGCCCGGCCCGGCGGTGTTGCTGGCAACGCCGTCCTGTGTGCCGTCCGTGGGCCGGACCCAGAAGAAGTGCCCGTTGCTTGCGGGGCTGACCACGACCGTGAAGTCATGCTGCCCGTCATCCGAGACCACGGACTTCTCCATGCCGACGAACTGCACGGCCGGCAGCTGCACAGCCGGCAGGGCATACTCATCACCGTTGTTGCTCGTGAAGATGTTATAGCCCGTAACCAGCCGTCCGTAGTTGATGCCGATCGGCGTGATATCCGCGATGTTTATCTCACCGTTGCCATCGCCGTCCACAACGGACTGGATGCTTCCCGGCGCAAAGGGGCCGCTTTCACCGAAATGAATGGCGATCGGCGTGATGTCGGAGATGTTGACTTCCCCGTTGAGGTCGTAGTCACCCTTCATGCGGTGGCTCCACTGCAGGCTGGAACTTTCATCCACCCACAGGAGAGTCGTCGCCGAAGCGGGATCGTCGGCGGTTTCCGCGGCGAAGCGCGCCGGATTTTCCAGCACGCTGCGCAGCTGTGCCACCAGGCGGCCATACAGCTCGGCGTCCACGCCGGCGGGCGTCTGGGGATTTTGCAGTTCCACCGGCAGCACTGCGTCGTTGGCATTCGCAGGACCGGGGTCGGGGGTCTGGCTGCCGTTGGAACAGGATGCGATCCAGCAGCAGAGGAGAAACAGCAACACTAACCTCTTCATCGTAGTGTCCTTTCCGGGGTGTTCCGGTGGATTGGCTCGCCATACAGAACCGGCGGAACCATTTGTGATACCCGCAGCTGTATATGTCTTACAGCGAATCCCGCCTGGGAGGAAGCATTCCGTGGAAATGAGAGTTGATCTCAGCCGCAGCAGCCTGGAAATGCTTCACGGTCCTCGGCTCACGGCATGCTGCGTACTGCTTTCCGCCTCACTGCGATCAACCCGGCCGAGCAAGTACCAACTGTTTTTTCAACGCAGAGCGCAGTGACGCAGAGGAATACAGGAGAAGATGTTTACCCTGACAATCCTGCCTGTGGTGGGTTTGATCTCCAATTGTCCGGATTGCTCCGGACCTCCTCATCCCGGATCCCGGGTCCCTGATCCCTATCTCCTGTAGATCGCGCCGTTGCGTGCCGTCTCCCAGACACGAACTTCCGTCACCCGCACCCGTTCGTCGTCAAGCAGCCCGCCCATCTGCTCGCCGATCCAGGTCGCGATATTTTCTGCGGAGGGGTTGATCTCATCGAAGGGCGGAATGTCATTGAGATGCTTATGGTCGAAGCGTTCGTAGAACACCTCGTTCATGACACGCTTAAGCTTCACGAAGTCGTAGACCATCCCCTCAGCGTCCAGCTCGTGCGCACTCACATACACCCGCACCACGTAGTTATGCCCATGCAGGTGCTCACACTTGCCGTGGTACTCGCGCAGGAAGTGCGAAGCGGCGAATTCCACTTCCTTGTACACCGTGTATCTGTAAATCTTCAGATTCAATTTACACCTCTAAATGAGAACATGAAATCAACAATCCCCGTCCAGCGGTAGGCTACATTACTATCCGGGGCAGTCATGGTCCCGCAATTCCATATATATAAGGAGTATGCATGAAACGCAAGTTCATATTGCCTGTGCTGCTGCTGCTTTCCGTCGGAATCCTCGGCCAGGCCCTGGCCCAGGAAGCCGCAGTGGACCAGCAGCCCGAGCCGCGCAGGATGGCATTCACCTACGGGGTGTTTGTCCCCGCAGTGGAGGACGGAGCAGAGTCCGCCTACGCCTGGATTCCCGTGCCGCCCAGCAATGAGCGGCAGAAGGTCCTCAGCTGGGATGCCGGTGATCTGTCCTACGAGCTGGTCAGGGATGCCGAGTATGGCAATAGCTTCCTGCAGGTGGACCTGCTGGCCATTGATCCCGATGAATCAGGACGCCTGCCCATTAACGTCAGCTTCGACGTGGAGCGCTACGGCTATGCCGCTGGCTATGACCAGGACGCTGCCATGCTGGCACGTTTCCTCAAGCCTGACAACATGGTCAGGCTGGAAGGTAAGGTGGCGGCCGAGGCCCGGG
>JAHEFU010000273.1 GCA_024645305.1 Planctomycetales bacterium | reverse complement strand
ATCGTTTCCACATCGAAGATCACGAACAGGATACCGACGAGGTAATAGTGGATCGGGAAACGGTCCAGCTTCAACCCCTCGTTGGGCATGCCGCACTCGTAGGGCCGGGACCAGTCGTAGGTATCTGCCTTGACCCGGATCCCGAAGCGATGACTGATAAGAATCAGCAGAGCACTGACTCCCAGCATCATGGCAAAGAAGATGAAGATTCCTATGTACTCGGATAAATTCATGCCGATCCTCTGCCAGAAAGCAAATACGGGCCGGTGCACAATGCACCCTGACCCCGTACTGTGCCGTTCCGGTTAGGTCCCGGGGGATATCGTAACTCAGGCTACGATTGGACCCCTATAACTATTCAATTCAGGACGGCCTGATTATACTCGTGATCTGCTGATCAAACAACAGATTTGCAGGCATTCGGGCAATAATTCACGATTAGACTACACGGCTGTGTGATTTCTGAATCCGGCTGCTGCCAGCCCGGCTGGCAGTCAGCGCGCTCTCCATGCGCAGCATTCTGATCTCGGCGAGGCCAATGGCCATGATTAATGAGACACTCACCATGCTCACGATCAGGCTTGTACCGCCGACCGAGAAGAATGGCAGCGTCAGGCCGCTGTTCGGCACCACATTCGTGGTAACTGCGATGTTGACCATGGCCTGCAGGCAAATCGTGAATCCAAGGGCGGCAGCCACGGTGCGATGGAAAGGTTCTCGGCAGCGCCCGGCCAGCTCTGCGGCAAACCAGGCCAGGGCCAGGAACAGCCCCAGCACGAAGGCTCCCCCGAGCAGTCCCAGCTCCTCCACGATGATCGGGAAGACAAAGTCCGTGCGGGAATATGGCAGGCGATTCAGTTTCTGCTCGCTACGCAGGAACCCCCGTCCCGTCGTGCCGCCGTCAATTATCGCCCCGATGGACTGGGTGATCTGGAAGGCCGCATCGTCGTCATTCTCCATCGGGTTGCGGAAGGTTTCCAGGCGTTGGCCGACATAGGGCACGAAGTGTGGTGCCACATAAAAGATGCCTAGGCCAAGCATGACAAGTGAACCGACCAAAACGACAAACTGGATACGGCTGATCCCGGCGATCACGAGCGTGATCGCGCTGGCTGCAACGATGATGACAGTACTGCCCAGGTCGGGCTGGATCACGGTGAATCCGGCAGCAGCCGCGATGGCTATGAAGCACAGGGCCGGGACATGCGGCCAGTTTGGCCGGCGCGGGCTCAGCCGCCGCCCCTGCTCCCGGGCAAGCTGGATTTCGTCAGGCTGCCTGCGCCACCAGCACAGGAGCTGCGCCAGGTACAGGATCAGTGTGAGCTTGAGCAGTTCAGATGACTGGAAGGTGATCCCGAAGATCTGGATAGCGCGCGTGGCGCCGTTGGCAGATGCTCCGAGATCGGAGAACTTGACAAGGAACACCAGTAAAAGGGAGATGAGAAACAACACGGGAATCGAGAACCTGGCCCAGCGGCGGATCGGAGAGAACATGACATAGGCTCCGATGCCGACGGCGCTGAGCAGGGTTCCCAGTCCCATCATCATCATGTGCCGCATGTAATCCCGGTATGGAGGATCACCGGCGGCGATGTTTGAATAGACAGTTGTCGAATAGACCATCGCCGCGCCAGCCAGTACGAGCAGAGCAAGCACTATGCCAACGTTTCTGATGGAGCGCTGCAACGCAAAAATACGCGGCTGCGCACTGAGCACCACCGACGACCGGCCTGTGTCGTATCCCACTGTTCACCTCATGCCCGCCCGGCGTGCGCCTAGTCAAACTCCAGCGAGGACACTATCTGCTTGAAGTGCTCGCCGCGCACGTCGAATCCGGGATACTGGTCGAAGCTGGCACAGGCCGGTGATAACAGCAGTGTTCCACCGCCGGTACCCAGCAGCCGCACACCCTCATGTACGGACTGTTCGACATCATCAACCCTCGAGACATTATTATAACCTGAAGACCGGATCTCGCGTTCCAGGCGCTCCGCCGCTTCGCCATAGAGGATCACATGACCGGCCTTCTGCCGGAGCAGCCCAATCAGCACACTCAGGTCGGTGAGCTTGTCCCGGCCGCCGAGGATGATTGCCAACGGTCCTTCCATCGCCCTCAGGGCGATGATCGTGGCTTCCGGATTTGTGGCTTTGCTGTCGTTGTAGAAGCGGATCCCGCCGGCTTCCCGGCAGAATTCGATGCGGTGCTCGTATCCCTTGAAGGTGGACAGCCGCTCTATGATGGTTTCGCCCGTGGCCCCCACGAGCAATGACGCCAGGATGGCCGCCATGGCATTTTCCACGTTGTGCAGTCCGGGGATCCTGATGCAGTCCAGCGGAATCTCCGCGCCTTCACTGCCGAGATCCACGATGATGCGGTCATTGGCCAGCCAGGCTCCGCGCAGACGGTTGCCGGGCGTCGAGCGGTACTGCAGATAGTGCAGGTCAGGCCGGTTGAAGGTGTCAGGATGGAATTCACTGCACAGGGCGTTGGTAATAACGAAATCACCTTCCTGCATGTTGGCGACCATCTTGCGCTTGATGCGGGTGTATTCCTCCACGGTGCCGTGGCGGTCCAGATGGTCCGGGGTCAGATTCGTGTAAACGGCGATGCGGGGTGCGAAACTGTCAATTGCCTCCAGCTGGTAGCTGGAGACCTCGAGGGCCACGAAGTCATTGGGTTCTATTTCGTCAAGGCTGGCCAGCAGGGGCGATCCGATGTTGCCAAGTACATGGCAGGGACCCAGCGCACTGAGGATGTGGCCCAGCATCACAGTGGTCGTGCTCTTGCCGTTCGTGCCCGTGATCCCGATCAGGTAGCCCTCGCAGTAACGTGAGGCAAACTCCAGTTCCGAAATTACGTTGACACCGCTGGCCAGGGCGGCGGCGATGTTCGGGTTGCTCAGGGGCACACCGGGGCTGATGATCAGGGTATCCAGTTCCGTGACGATCCTGATTGCCTGTTCCCCGGCGATCAGGTCGTAGCGGTCCTCGGCCGCAGACTGCAGGCGGGCCAGTTCATCAGCGGCAGTGTTATCAACCAGCACAAGTGGACGGACCATGCGAGGCGCAAGATACTCCACGCAGGCGTGCCCGGTCTTGCCGAGGCCGTAGATGCCAACCTTCTGTCCGAGCCAGTCACTCAATTTCGTATCCAGAGGATGAAGTGGGGAGATTATGCAACACGATTGCGGTAAAGCAGCACCAACGTCACGAAAGTCAGCAGCAGGACAGAGGCACTGCTGATGCCTGCCACTATGCCGTGATTGAGCCACAGCCAGGCACTGAGACAGCCCCAGGCCTGCAGCAGGGCGAACACGATCACGATGGTTACTTCGCTCCAGCCCGCCAGCT
>JAHEFU010000077.1 GCA_024645305.1 Planctomycetales bacterium | reverse complement strand
ATTAATGGTGTAGTTGTTAGATGTTAGAGTCAAAAATCCGCTCATTACTTGTGCTTCGTATCCTGTTGCTGTCTCAGTGAAATGATTCTGCATTTGTGAATGAATCAAATTCACAAGAGTTTGCTGATGATATTGAAGAACATTAGTAATGTTCTCCTCCGATGACAAATATGATCTAAGGTGGTCTACGGTTTGACCAGCCAGTTTATACAGTAGGACTGCGTGATCATCATAACTGATATCGTCAAATTCTCTAAGCCCCCGAACCAGATAATCCTCTAAGCGCTTCTCACTAATAATTCCAGACCCATCATGCAAAGTATGGCGACTCTGATCATGCAAGTGCTGAATAAGTATTTTTTCCTCTACGGGCTGTAAATTAATACCATGCACATCCAGATCAAAGTCTGAGTACTTAGCTACTACGTCACCTCGTGGAACAACATAAATACGTGGAATATCGATTGTTAGAGAATGATACAATTCAGTGGTCTTCTTAACTATATTAGAGAGTACTTGCATTTCTGATTCAGGATGCTCATTACCGGTTTTGATTAGTATCATATTTGAGACCTTGCTAACAATTTGCTGCTGCAAATTATCTTCTAGCAGTGAATCAGAACTTGGTAAATGTTCAAACATTTGAATTATCGCAAATGTTGCTTGCCCAATCTTCTGTTCACTAATGTTCTCAAACATTATAGGTACTTCTGAATCTCGCGTACTTTCGTCAGAGGACTTCGGAGGAGCATCCAATATTTCAATAAATTTCGGATTAACTTGTACCGCCTTCTTGCCAACTTCAGGTAAGTCCTTGCCAATGATAACACCACAGCGAATTATTGAATTTGGATCATTGGCATGATCTATTATCTCCTGAAACTTATCGTGAGAAACAATTGTAAGACGGTCCACTGCTGGAATGCCGACGCGCTTGCCGTAGGGCAAGCGCAGTCCGCGTCCAATTGATTGTTCAACCAATGTTCTGGAATTGGCAGCACGTAGTGGCACGATTGTATAGAGATTAGTTACATCCCAGCCTTCTTTAAGCATATTCACATGGATTACTATTTCAATTATATTTCCTGCATCTTCAACATGAAGCAACTGCTCAACGACTTCATCTTTTTCTTCACCGCTGGTTTTAGAATGAACCGTAATTACCTTATCCTTGTACCTACCTTCAAAGAAGGAGTCATCGGTAATTACAGATTCAATACTCTTGGCATGAGATATATCTTGCGCTACAATCAACATAAACGGTTTAACGATCTTTCTGCTATTGTTATTGGCAAATGTGATTAACTCAACTTTAGTGTTTTCATGAATTCGTATGCCATCTTCCAGCTTAACTTGTTCAAGCGATTCAGCTGTGTAATTGGTAGAGACAAAATTCTCGCGGGTAGCAACTGCTGGTTCCTTAACATAACCATCCTCCATTGCCTTGCTCAATGGATAACTGAAAATGACATTTTTGAATGGCTCTGTTTTGTTTCCGCGTTCGACTTGAGGTGTTGCAGTTAGCTCCAGGCCGAGTATTGGTTGAAGTTCATTTATTGCCTTAATTCCTGCACTGGCCCGGTATCGATGCGACTCGTCCATCAGCATGACGAGGTCATCCAGCTCTGCGAGATATTCAAAATAACTCTGTCCAATGTATTCCTGTAGACGCTTGATGCGCGGACTCTTGCCGCCTCGTACTTCACTGTTGATTTTTGAGATGTTAAAGATGTTAATGTGCACAAATTCGCTATCAAACAAGCTATCTTGACGGACGGCCCGTCCGCTTTCATAGTTGTCACCGGTGATAATTTCGGGGGGCTTGATTGCAAACTCTGAAATGCCTTGAAACACATATTTAGGAGTGTTTGGTGTGAAATCTGTAATCAGTTTGTTGTATATCGTTAGATTTGGAGCCAGGATAAGGAAATGTCGAATGCTTTGATTAAGAAACAGGTAGCTGATGAATGCACCCATAAGTCTGGTTTTGCCAACGCCCGTGGCGATGGCAAAACACAGAGATGGGAAATCGCGTTCAAAATCTTCAACATGTGGAAATTCAGCTTTGATTGCCTGCAATGCCAAGGCAGAGTCTCCGTTCTTTTCCAATGTGACTATTTCGCTTAGCCTGGCCAGGATTTCCAAAGAGTCACGTTGAGGTTGACGCAGGCTTAATCGATTACTAATGGAATTTACGTGATTGATGTTCACTTCTCATCTCCAGTGTCAAAGAGTCCGGACTTTGAACGTGCCTTCCCAAACTTCCGGTTAATGCCCGCTGCAAGACTGCTATGCTGATCTTCAGGTTCTTCCGGGGCATCGGGAAGATTCTTTATTTCCAGACTGTAGTCGTCATGCCCCCATTCGCATTTCTTAAGTACGGCTTTGGGGATTTTTTTGATTGTCAGATTTGGAAACTGATCCGGATCGCATCTAAATGCTGAGCAGCAGATTAACAGACTACGGTCATCACCAAGTTCATCACTTAGTTTGGAGAGCACAGCGACACTCATAAACTGAGTGGTCACGTAGATAAAATCTGTTTCAGTACCCCTACCGTGGATCCAGTAATGCTCTTCACTTGGTAAATAAGTGAATCCTTCCAATTTACATACTGCTTCTGCCAGCATAGCAGCATTGAATTCAGAATTGATTACAGGATTACCCCATTCATCTTCAACAATTAGTGATGGGCCTATACGATAATATCTGAAACCACCGCCACCTTTCCATTTCAAACCTCGTGTGACTCCACTGTCATCTTGATTATTTATTACACGCTGCATTCTTGGAAGAATGTGTGTATCGCAATGTTCACGAAGTTCTATCATAATCCACTTTCTGTTCATTTTGTGAGCCACTGCTCCTGTAGTACCGGATCCAGCAAATGAGTCTAGTACCCAGTCATTAGGTTGTGAGCACATATCTAGAATTCTTCGAATTAGAGCTTCAGGTTTTTTTCCATTTTGGAAAGAAACTTGACCTTCCTTGTGTAGATTATTTGAAAGAAGATCATCCCAAATAGTTGATGCAGCTTCGCCGGTTACCCACTCATCATCCATACGTTTTACTTTAGAAGAATAGAACAACAATTGTTCACCATTTAGAAAGTATATATCGGATTGGTTTGGTCTTTCACCTTTGAATACTCGTTCCAAATGTTGCTTGCTCATTTCTAACATCGGACGGCAAGATTGGTGAATATCCTTGGGAGATACTCTAGCGGTCCTGGTAACTCGCATAGGATCTGAAAGAACGAATTCTTCTAATCTTTCATCAAGACCTTCTTTATCACCAAAAAGCGTCTTTAGTTCTCGAGTGGGAACTCCTTCCTTTCGGGCGAGTGCTGCACGGAGAGACACAAGTTTCCAATTTGAATAATCACTTTCTATGTTGGTTATGTATTTATTGTATCTTGAATCACGCTTCGAAGGAACGTAAATTTTCTTTGGCTTCCATTGCTTTTTATTACGAGAATAAACTAATATCGAACTATGAATTGTAACTAAGCCAGGATTAACAGCTTTGGGGCCAGATACGGAGCTTTGTTTAAATGTAACTATGTATGCACGATTTTCACGACCAAAAATTTCGTCTGTTAGAGCGATGAGATATCCTAGTTCGTTATCGTCTATATGAACAAACAGTGTACCATCTTTTGATAGTAATTTATGTAGAATTTTAATACGCTCATTCATTAATGATAACCAAATCGAATGTTCTACTCCGTCATCGTAATGTTCGAATGCTTGCTGTGTATTAAAAGGTGGATCAATGTAAATACATTTAATTTTCCCTGTGAATTCCTGCTCAAGTGATTTGAGGGCAAGCAGGTTATCCCCAAAAATGAGACGGTTGTCAAAGATATCGTTCTCGCTAACACGATGCTGAGCGTGATAAGACTTCTCAGGATCCTCGATAAGAATACGCGGCTCTAGCTTAGGGCGGTTCTCTTTCCCGATCCAGGTCAGCTCAAGTTTCGTTTTCCGGTTTGTCATATTGATATCTCTGATTTTCCTATGTAGACACTTGCAGATTGATGCTAGTTTACATATTGTAGCTTGATGAACAGCAGATAGGTGATCTGCTCGATGACCTCCAGCGGGTTGGAGATGCCGCCGCTCCAGAACGCATCCCAGATGCGGTCGAACTGCCCCTTCAGCTCACCAGTGACCATGAATCCTTCCCTGTATCCAATGATGTATCGCCACCCGCAAAGGGTGTCGCCGCAGTGTCATGCAGCGGTTGATAACCTATTTTCGCACAGGGAGCGCGCAGGACAATCCCCTACTCCGCGTCCAGGCCCACGCCGCGATAGCCGGGTGCTTCGGGGGATGGTGTGCTCATCTGCCAGATCTTCCCGTCGCCGGCGTAGTCCAGCGGGCTGAGTCCATCCAGGCTCGTCACGTCGCCAATGTAGGCATCGGAGCCTGCGTATGAGGGGTCGCCGGGCAGCTCGAAGTAGCGGTCGCTTCCGCCGCCGTCTATGAACAGCCCGAGCGTCAGCAGCCAGTCCCGCGGACTGCCGCCCGGCTCCGGCTCGGACTGGCCGAGGCAGGGCCCCCTGCCCAGGTAGACGTCGTCACCACTGCGGTCCCAGAACACGCTGATCGCATTGACGTGGCTGGTACCGAGTGTGGTGCGCGCGCCCTGGTACCAGTCGTTGCCAGCGGCGTCCTCGAACCAGGCCAGGCTCCAGTCTCGGCCGTGGCCCATGCTCTGGCGGCGCGTCACGATGTAGCGGTCGTCCCCGGCCTCGTCCTGCAGGATCCCGACGGCAAAGTGCGGGGCGCTGGCCTGGCTGTACTGGGCGCAGCGGTAGCTGTCGTTGCCACCCTTGTCCACCAGCATGCCGATGGCATACCAGTAGCTGTTGCCCTGCACGTAGCAATCGCCCTCGTAGCTGTCGTCGCCACTGCCGCCGTCCAGCAGCAGCGCGAAGCCGCCGGCCCAGCTGTGCCCGTTGACAAAGTCCGCCCGCCGGCCGTAGGCACTGCCCTGGCAGAAATGCACATGGTGGTCCGGCCCGTACAGCCCGCCGTTGAAGTGCGAATCCATCTCGGCGAGGTAGCGGTCATTGCCATCCGCATCCAGCAGCAGCCCGCAGCCGCGCGTCCCGGCGTAGGCCTGGCTGTACTTGAAGGCGTGGTATGTGTCGTCACCGCCCCCGTCGACAAGCAGGCCCAGCCCCATCACGCCGCTGGCCTGGCAGTTGCCAAAGCCCCCATAGCTGTCAGCTCCGCCGTAGTCGGCCAGCAGGCCGCAGCCGAACAGGCCGAAGCCCGCACCGCCGTAGGCGCAGGCATAGCTGTCGTCACCCGCGGCATCGATCAGCACACCGTAGCCGAAGACCCCGGCGGCGGTCGCCGGCAGGTCCTCGCGCGCCGCGGCCAGGTAGTTGTCATTTCCCGCGAGGTCGATCTGGATGCCCAGCGGCTGGCTGTAGGCCGCCGTCGTTGCCACGGCCGAGTGGTAGGTGTCGCTGCCCCCAGTGTCAATCCCCAGGAGCAGGCCCGCAGCCTGTTCGCTGTAGTCGTCGTCCCGCTCTCCGGTGCTGATTGCCAGCATCCCGAAGGGGGTCTGCACGCGGAACTGTGCCTGCTGCCAATTGGCGGCATCCGGGGCTGCCGTCAGCAGGCGCTCGGCCTCCTGCGCTGTGATGGTGGCGAGAGTCGCCCCGGCGCTCAGGAGGTTCCAGTCGATGCCGTCCATCAGGGACTCCAGCAGCAGCACATCATCGAGGTCGTCCGGCACCTCACTGCCGCTGGTGTCGTCCTCCTCCGCGAAGGTGTTGATGGTGTAGGCGAACACGCGCTCGTAGACCTGCTGCGGGTCCAGCCCCAGCCTGAGGATCGGCTTCGTCAGGGCCTCCTCGCGGTAGCGCAGGATGCGCGGCGTGCTGAACAGCACCAGGGCGGCGGCCTGCTTGACTTCCAGGGGCAGGCCGGCGTAGTCCTGCTGCAGTTGCGTTGGGGCTTCCGGTGCCGGGCTCTCCCCACTGTCCGCGCTTTCGCCGGAGCGGAGATCCGCGCTGTAGTAAGCCGCGGGGTGATCCGTCAGTTCACTGAGTGCGACGGCGAGGCAGTCCTCTCCCAGCTCAGTCACACGGGCGCGCTCCGTTGCCAGTTCGTCGCCGACCAGTCCCAGGCGCACGCCGCAGTCGAGCCGGGAAAAGCCGGAGGTCACGAGCGAGCCGAGGTTGCCACTGTTCTGCAGCAGGCCGTTCGTGAGCGAGCGTGTGTAGGCGCTGGTTTTCCAGGGATTGTCGTAGATGAACTCATGCGTAGCGAGCCGGTACTGCTCCCCGCCCCAGAGGGCCAGGTCCGCCGGGTTGATGCGCACATCCTCCGGGCTGAGACCGGCTTCGGCCAGCGCGCGCTCGAACAGTTCGGACTGCTCCGGCAGGAAGGCTGTGGTTTTCGCGGCAGAGCAGCACAGCAAAGCGACCGACAGCAATGAAATCATTTGCCATAACCATGTTTTACGCATCCCAGTATTGTACGCCTGCGGGTGTTGTTGCAGACAGGGAGACCAGTTCCAGGCGCTCAGACCTGTCGCATGGCTTCAATTGCCTTCCCCCGCCCCCGCGCGATGCTCAGGTCATACGCCAGCCTGTTTATTCTCAGCGGGGCTGCCATATCCCCCCGGCAGGCAGCGCGAGCGATGGCTTGCATGTCAGGAAACTGTCAGATTCTCTCCCCGCCGGCGCGTATTCATTCAGTATGCGCCATTTTTTAGCAGAATGAGCAGGATCGCAATCATCGGTGCGGGACTGGCCGGGCTGGCCCTGGCCCGGGAACTGCGTGATTTCGCAGCCGTAACGGTCTTCGAGAAGTCGCGGGGTTTCGGGGGCCGGATGGCAACGCGCTACACCGAGAGGTTCCAGTTCGACTTCGGCGCGCAGTACTTCACGGTGAAGGAAGAGCGCTTCCGGCGCTTCCTGCAGCCAAGTATTGATGACGGTACGCTGCAGCGCTGGGATGCGCATTTCGTCGAGATCCGCACTGGGGTGGTGGTTGACAGCCGGCAGTGGGGCACCGAGCCGGAGCACTTCGTGCCAGTGCCGAAGATGACCTCGCTGGCACGCCGTCTGGCCGCAGGACTGGATGTGCGGCGCGGAGTAAGGGTAGATTCACTGAAACGTCGTGGCACTGCATGGCAGCTGCTGGATGACAACGGAGCGCCGCTTGGCGAATTCGACTGGGTGCTGAGTACTGCCCCGGCGGAGCAGAGCGCCGCACTGCTGGACGGCCACAGCCCGCTTGCGGAATCCATCGATGAGCTTCGCATGCAGGCCTGTTTCTCACTGATGCTTGGCCTGGACGGGGATCCCGGACTGCCCTGGCAGGCCGCCCTGGTGCACGACTCCCCCGTTTCATGGATCAGCCTTGACAGCAGCAAACCCGGCCGGAGCGGCCACGCTTCACTTGTCGTGCATTCCGCCAATGCCTGGGCCGATGAGCATATTGACGATGACCCGCAGGATGTACAGGCAGCCCTGCTGGCCGCGGCCTGCGAGGCGAGCGGGCTGGACCTGCGGAGGTCGGCACATATGTACATGCACTGCTGGCGTTTTGCCAATATGCCCCGCCACAGCGGGCCTGAGTACCTGCTTGATGCGGATGCCCGGCTGGCAGCCTGTGGCGACTGGTTAATCCACGGGCGGGTCGAGGCGGCGTTCCTAAGCGCTGCCGCCCTGGCTGGCAGGCTTCTGGAGTTCTCTGAATGATGTGTGCAACCAGGTCGTCCGTGGACCGCCGGGAGCTGGGCTTGCCGTGGGAATCTCCGTTTGACCTGCCTATTGACATTCCACTGCAGTTCCGCTTCAGGGACCGCGCCGCGCCGTTCTTCCCGCTGCTCTGCGAGGGCTATCGGGTCCTGCAGGCCCAGCCGGATTCCTACTGGCGCTGGGGCATGCTGCTGGCCTTGCACAGCGTGCGCTTCCGTGTCATCCCGCTGTACCGCGATGCAGCCGCCGGTCGGTTCAATCCGCGTGGCTGGACCATCCCTGTGTTGTCAAACGGCATAGACCTGCGTGAGGATCTCGCCAGCCGCGTTGACTGCGAGTCACTGCAGATCCTGCTGCATGAGCTGGCCCACCGCTGCGGGGCCGTGCTGCCGGAGTGGAAGCTGTGGTTTGGCAACAGGTTCCCGCCGGAGGAGATCTACGGCCGCCGCATCAACTCCGCCGATGCCATCTCGATGGCAATGCTCGAGCGTGTCTGCCCGCACTGTCGCTGGGCTGACTAGTCCGCCAGCCCGCCACGCACACAGCGCACCATGTTGAAGATCCGTTGCACATCACCCTGCGGGCCGAAGCCGTGCGGGTAGTCCTCAGGGTCGCCGTCCTTCAGGTCGCTGCGCTGGCAACCCGCCCCGTGCACATCCCAGAACTGGTACTGCTGGCTGCCCGGCGGGACCTCCATGAAGCCCTGGCCCTCGCCGAAGCAGACGTAGCAGGCGCGGTTGCCTAAAAGTTCCGGCGGGCCGTCGAAATGTGAAGTGCTGCTCCAGTACTGTGCCCAGTCCACGCTGCCGCCCTCGTCCAGGATCTGCGTGCTTGTGAACAGGGGGTCGATCGCCGCGGAGGCTGTCGTGGCGGGGCTGCGGCTGTAGTCCACGAGGCTCTGCAGCTCCTTGGCATTGGGCAGCCTCCAGTCATCATGCCCGCCATAGTCCAGGTTCTCCGCCCAGTCCAGGGCCTCCTGCCAGTTCAGCGTGCCGTCGCTGCGCGGCCCTGCGTCGAAGCTGCCGCTGTCCAGCTGCATCCAGCTCAGGCCCGTCGCCAGGTCCGTGATCGTGCCATCGCCGTTGTCAATGAAATCGTTTATGCCGTAGTCAGGGTTGCCACGTACGCAGCGCAGGAACTGCCGCATCGGCTGGTTGAAGGGGTCCGTCAGGCCGTAGCCCTTGATGCGTCCGTCGGCGAAGTTCACGCCGAAGTTGGTGACGGCTCCGTCCATCGTGGTGCTGACATACTGCGTGGCGCTCCAGTACTGAGCGTCAATGTGGCGCTCGCCCTGGCTTTCGTCACCATAGATGAAGTCGAAGTATTCCGTGTCAATGAAGGGGATCCCGTCCAGCGCGCTCATCCCCGTCTCGCCGCGGAAGTCGATCAGGGAATACAGCTCCTTGATCGTCGGCACGCGCCAGTCGTCGTAACCGCCCAGTTCCAGCGCATCCGCGATGCCCGCGGTCTGGGCAAATGTCACTTTCTCCAGGTTATTGGGGCTCTGGACCCACATCAGGCCGGTAATGTTGTCAGTCACCGTGCCGTCACCGTTGTCAGTGTAGCTGGCCGCGGTCCCGCTGTACTGCGCATCCTGGCCATAGAAGGGCTGGCCCGGCAGGGGATCAACCGGCTGGCCGTTGGCATCATGGCTTGTGTCCTGGCCGGTATCCACGATGGGATAACTCAGCTCAGGCGCCGTTTCCCCGAGGCTGATCTCGGAGAGTACGCAGGCCGTCTGTCCCAGCAGCACGACGGCGGCCAGGCAGTGCATCGCCGGGTCCGCGAGGGAGGCCGGGTCAGTGATTGCCAGCTGGCTGCCCTGTGCCAGGGCCTGCCACTGCCAGCGGCCGCTGTCCCAGTTGGCCAGGCCGATGAAGCACTTGCCCGCCGCCGGGGCATTCCCGCTCCAGCTGATCACCAGTTCGGCACCTGGCGCAGCCGGGTCCAGCTGCAGGCGGTAGATGCAGTAGGCCATATCGGATCCGCTGCGCGTTTCCCCGGCCCAGGCCGGTTCCAGGATGGCCTCCAGAGCGGAGACCGAGCAGCGGTTGTACGGCAGGTCGGCCCCATATTCCGCACCGTTGTGCTGCGGGGCGTAGTCCTCATTGCCCGCCGAGGAGCCGCGCAGCATGTCCAGCGGGGAATCCAGCGTGAATCCGCTGCCGGGGACTGCCACGGTGGCATTCCCGCCTGCCGGGGTGACTGCAGCTGCGGATTGTCCACCACAGGAGATGGCCGGCAGGCCGGCCAGCAGGATGGCCACGGTGGTACTGATTGTTCTTCTGAAAGACTGCATGTGTGCTCCTCCCCGGGCAGCCAGCCTGAACTGGATTCCCGGGAATATGAGTGCCGCTCGCGGGCCATAGTTTCGCAGACGGAGCCAGCTCTGCCTGCAATTGCATGCGCTGCACCCCGATGACAGTGTCAAGTGGCCCGATCTACTTCGGCAGTTGGGACTCGAACATCTACGCCATCGGGCCCTGAGGGCCTGCCGGAATGAATCAGGCCGGCCCCGGGGGACCGGCCTGCTGATTCTCAGGTTGCTGACAGCGCCTCAGGCGCCGGGGCTACAGTGCGCCGTCGATGCCGCTCATCATGAAGGCCATCGTGCCGCTGTCCAGCGGCAGGTCGATGAACAGCATGGCATTCTCAATGTGCCAGGTCACGCTGGACGGGAAGAAGCGCTCGAATTCAGCATCGATGCCCGGCGGGTTCAGGGCCTTGGTCATCGCCAGGTTGCCGATCTCGATGCTGCCGCTGTCCGAGGCGGAGTATCTGCCGCTGAAGCTGTTGATGCCGGCCTTGCCGCTCACGCTGTTATCACTGTTGAACTGCACCCAGCTTGTGACGGCCATGCTGCCATCAGCATTTGTGGCAGCCTGCAGGGTCCGGTCGTCATTGAAGCGGATTTCCCAGAGGGCCCACTGCCTGCCGGTCAGGATGTCCCTGTTATAGCGCGCCTGCCTGTCGAACAGCGGCTTGAGGTATCCCTCATAGTCCAGCCCGTCCAGGGACTGCCAGGGGCACAGCACACTGGTCGTGCCTTCCGCGCCTGAGCCGAGCTCGCCCTTGCCAAACAGGAAGATCAGGCCGCCGGGTGCAATCACGAACCGCTGAGCCTGCTCAGCGCTCAGCCCCGTCCAGCTGCCGCTGGCAACATTGCTCGGCGGGTTGTCCTGGGCCATGAATTCGCTCACAGCCGCCCGCGAGCAGGCCTCAATCCCGTCACTGCCATCGTAGAACAGGTCAGCCAGTCGCAATGCGCGCACACTTTCCCCGTCGCTGGCGTAGTTCATCACGCTGAAACTGCGCTGCGCATTGGCTCCACCGGTGGCTGCCTCGCGCTCAACATAGCCGCTGCACAGCTCCGGAAGGTCCAGGCTGATGAGCGGACTGACGCTCAGGAAATACATCGCGGATGATCCATAGCTCCGCAGTTCCGGCACTTCCTTCCGCGCCTCAGCCAGGAAAGCATCGTATTCCCTCCGTGCCATGGACACTCCGTCCGAGTTCGCGATGTCTGCTGTCAGGGAATAGGCATTGAAGTGCGGGTAGGCCACACTGATGTTCCAGTTTCCCTCGCTCATGTCAGTGAACACCACGCCCGCGGACACATCCTGCGCGGTGGCGACCTCAGGCCCGGACTGCAGCACTGCTGCTGCAGCTATCCCGAGCAATATCAACTTGCGAAATCCAAAAATCATGTTAGTCCTCACAGCCGTCATGGCGAGATATATCTACCCTGTGTAGTCCAATGAAAGTTTGGAGAAACTGTGAAGAATGATTCCGGGGATCTGTTCAGGCCAGCAGTCACTTCAGCAGGCCTCCCCCGCCCAGTCGCCAGCCCCGCCAGCCGATCCCTTCGGCAATGAGCAGGCAGGCCCGGGGGCCCACCTGCTCATTCAATTCAGTTCAGGCAGCACTCTCCCTGTAAGAAGAGTATCCAGTCAGCATCTGCATTGAGGCAGGTAAAACATCACCTGCAACTGACTATTCGTCAGGGGTCGATAATCACTAGCTCCTCGATGATCGTGATCGCCGTCGGCATGC
>JAHEFU010000272.1 GCA_024645305.1 Planctomycetales bacterium | reverse complement strand
TAGCTTCCTCATGCAGCTGCACCACGGCCAGTCCGCAGGCCTCCACGAGCGCGATGATCCCGCGGCTGTCCATCCCGCGGAACACTCCAGCCAGACGGCAGTTGCCAGCGACGGCAGCGACCTCCAGGGCCTGATCCCGGCTGACACGGCGCGGGCTGTCACAGAAGACCATGCCGATGCTGTCAGCCCCCAGTTCGGCGCAGAGCTGAGCGTCCCCGGGGTTCGTGATGCCGCAGATCTTGATTTCAGCGTTACTCATTGCCGTCCTCCGCCAAAAGCAGCTGAGCCAGGCGCTTCTCCGGACGTTCATGGCGCAGCAATTCGGTGCCGATCAGGAACCTGGAAATCCCGGCCCGCAGGTAGCTGTCAAGGTCACTGCGTCCGCGGATACCGCTTTCGGCGATCACGCGAATTCCGGCGGGCACCCGGCCGGCCAGCTCGAGGCAGGCCGCCAGGTCCATCTGCAGGCTGTCCAGGTTGCGCGCATTGATGCCGATGATCTCTGGCTGAAGCCGCAGGGCGCGATCCAGCTCGGCGGCGCTGTGCACCTCCAGCAGCACTTCCAGCCCGATCTGCCGAGCCAGGCCGTACAGCGTTGCCAGCTCTGCATCGTTAAGCAGGCGCACTATCAGCAGGACCGCATCGGCCCCGAGCAGCCGCGTCTCCAGCACGTCGTACTCCGAGATGATGAATTCCTTGCGCAGTACGGGGATCCCGACAGCCTGTGCCACCCTGGTCAGTTCAGGCTTTTGCATCCCGAAGAAACTCTCATTTGTCAAAAGGGAGATTGCCACGGCCCCGTGCTGTTCATAGGCGGTTGCCAGTTCAGCCGGTTCCCGATAGCCGGCCAGTTCCCCGGCGCTCGGTGAACAGCGCTTGATTTCCGCAATCACCGCCGGACGCGTCTCCAGGGCACGGTGCAGGCTGCGCACCGCCGGCAGCCCGAGACAGTCCTGCAGCATGCGCTCCAGCATGCCGCGCTCCATTGTCAACGGCTGGCGCCGGCGGCGGTCCTCAATGATCCTGTCCAGCAGACTGCTCATGCCCGGACCTCGGCGCTGTTGCTCAGCTCCAAAAGGGCCGTCAGTCGGTCCCGCGCCGCACCACTGTCAATGGCCTGCGCCGCCAGGCTGACACCCTCGCGCAGCTCGCTGGACAGGCCGCCGAGCACGGCACAGGCCGCGGCATTGGCCAGCACGATGTCGCGTGGCGCACCGGGCCGGCCATCCAGCAGGCTGCGGATGATCGCGGCATTGCGCGCGGCATCCCCACCGGCCAGTTCCGCCCGGTCCGCGCGCTGCAGCCCGAGCTCCTCGGGGCTGATTGTCATTTCATGGAGGTTGCCGTCGCGTACCATGAGCATGTCCGTTTCAGCGCAGATGCTGATTTCGTCCAGCCCATCGCGGCTGCTCACGAGGATCGCCTGGCCGGTGCCAAGCCCGGCCAGTACTGCGGCCATCCGCCGGGCGGCCGTGAGTGAGAAGCAGCCGATCAGTTGCCGGCGGGCCCCGGCCGGGTTCACCAGTGGTCCGAGCATGTTGAAGCATGTGCGGATCCCCAGAGCGCGGCGCACGGGTGCGATCCGCGCCATGGCGGGATGCAGGCTCGGGGCATACAGGAAACCGATGCCGCATTCCTCGATGCAGCGGGCAATCCCCTCTGGGCTGAGTCCAATGTCCACCCCCAGCGCCTCCAGCACGTCGGCACTGCCGCAGCGGCTACTGACGGAGCGGTTGCCGTGCTTGGCGACCCGCAGGCCCATGCCCGCCGCAACGAATGCCGTGGCTGTGGAAATGTTGAAGCTGCCGCTGTTGTCACCGCCGGTGCCGCAGGTGTCAATCAGGTCCGGGCCGGCTGCCACACTGACCGGGCTGCAGCGGTCGCGCAGCACCTCGACGAAGCCGAGCAGCTCCTCACTGCTTTCTCCGTTCATGCGCAGCGCCGTCAGCAGGGCGCTGGCCATCTCCGGCCCGAGCTGCCCGTCCATCATCGCCTCCAGCAGGCCGCGGGCCTCACTGCGTTCCAGCGACTGTCCTTCAAGCAGCCGTTCCAGAAGCTCGCGGCTCATGGGCGCACCTCAGCGGGCTGCAGCTGCGCCAGCATATTGTCAACAAGGCGCGCACCGACAGGGGTCATCAGAGATTCCGGGTGGAACTGCAGGCCCGTCAGGGGCAGCTCACGGTGCCGGATCGCCATGATCTCCCCGTGGCTCGTGTGCGCGCTGATCTCCAGGCAGTCCGGCAGGCTGTCCGCCTCCACGAGCAGGGAGTGGTAGCGCATCGCCTCATATGGGTTGGGCAGGCCGCGGTGGATCCCCTGCCCATCGTGGTACACCAGTGACTGCTTGCCGTGCATCAGCCGCCCGGCGCGCACGATGCTCCCGCCGAACTGCATGGCCAGGGCCTGGTGCCCGAGGCAGATCCCGAGCATCGGCAGCTCTTCATGCAGCTGCGCGATGATCTGTGGCATGTTGCCACTGTCCTCGGGGCGGCCCGGTCCCGGGCTCAGCACGAGCAGCCGGGGTCGCAGTTCCCTGAGACCCGCCGCGTCAATCGTGTCATTGCGGAACACGCGCAGCTCACAGCCGCGGCTGCCCAGCATCTGCACCAGGTTGTATGTGAACGAATCAAAGTTGTCAATTACAGCAATCATCCGATGCCTTCCTCCGCGATGCGGATCGCCTCGAGCAGCGCCGCCATCTTGGCACCGCATTCATCGTACTCGCGTTGCGGGTCGCTGTCGGCCACGATTCCTGCTCCCGCCTGCACCGTGTAGCGCCCCTGCTGCAGGAGCACCATGCGGATAGCGATGCACATATCCATCCGGCAGTCCCGCCCGATGTAGCCCACTGCACCGCCGTAGGGCCCGCGCCGCAGGGGCTCCAACTCGTCAATCAGCTGCATCGCCCGGATCTTCGGTGCACCGCTGAGCGTCCCCGCCGGGAAGACGCTGCCCAGCAGGTCGAAGCAGTCGTGGGGCGTTGCCAGTTTGCCGCTCACGCGCGAGACCATGTGCATCACATGGCTGTAGCGCCGGACCTGCATCAGCTCGTCAACCTGCACGCTGCCATACTCGCAGACCCGCCCGAGGTCATTGCGTCCGAGGTCCACGAGCATCAGGTGCTCGCTACGCTCCTTCTCATCCGCCAGCAGCTCCTGCTCCAGCAGGTCATTGGCAAGCGCGTCACCGGCCAGTGGTCGCGTGCCGGCGATCGGCATCACCCGGGCCACACTGTCCTCCAGCGATACCAGCTCCTCCGGGGAGCTGCCCACCAGCTGGAACTCCCCGAAATCCAGGAAGAACATGTAGGGTGAGGGATTCACGCTGCGCAGGGCGCGATAAATTGACAGGGGCGGGGTCGGGGTCCGACCGCACAGCC